>NZ_JAKJSY010000014.1:0-92256 GCF_050337445.1 Vibrio minamisatsumaniensis
TGTTTTTAATACATGACGGCGAGAAAGTTGATATTTTGATTGTGTTTTTTTATCGTTCATAGTGCTTCCGCCTCATATTTATAGTAAACATCGAGGTTTAAGTTGGATCTTAACGTTGCCAGTAAATAAGCTTGATTTGATAATAATGAATAGAGCTTTTTCTTATCATGGCTCGCCAGTTTTTCATAGGATCTAAAATGGCCTTGATCTGTTGCGTATTGATTTAATATTTGATTGATTTTCTGGTAATTTTTAACAATAGGCTTCAATGTTTGTGGTGAAATAAATGGTTCAATTTCGTCAATAATGGTTTGTGAACCCAGTATATTTGCTGCCATGTCAGAGAGGTCTGAGTGGCTGTATATACTCTCTTGACCGTTAAGTTTTACCTCAAGGATCATCTCGAGGTAATCGGCCGATGATTGGACCAATTTCGGGATCTCAATGTGCTCTTTCTCAACTCGTTGTTTGAGATCGGTGATAAGCATAAGTAATTCATCAATCGCATCTAATGCGGCTGGTGTATCTTTCATTTTAAAAAGCAAATATTCAATGAGATGAAAGCCTTTAAAGCGGTAATCACGTTCTCCTTTTAAAAAATAGTCAGCACGTGCGTTGATAACACGATCTGTATGGCCAAATAAGCCAACAATAGGACGAATCATTTCATAATGTTGATGGGCCTTTACATAGTCATTTTGCGCATCGATTAAATTATTGTTGTTAATCGAGACTCTTACTTTTTTTAAAAGAGAAATGATGGCATCAATATTATTCACGGTATAAGTCATGAATGCATGTGTTGCAGGTTTATATCTATCAGGCGTTGGAATATCACCTTTAGCAACGATCACGTCGCTACCTGTTTGTATCGGTGCTCGGAGTGCTTTAGCTTGGATGCGATAGCTTGAGGTCAAAAAGAGGGCGATACAACTGAGTTTAATGAGGGTTTTAGCTCTGTTGTTCATTTCTACCTCCACGTAAAAATAGCCATGCCATCGTTAACCAAAAAACAATAAATGTGATAACACTTAGCCAAATTGGCTGAGAACGGTAGGCAAAGAACGAGAACAGTAAATTGCCGAATAAATTGGAGTCATCAATGATCCCTGATGTATCCCATGCGGTGAAATATAGAAACTCAGGTATTGAATAGTCATTTTCGAGTAATAGGTTAATGCTCTCTTCCATACCTTTGAGTAGTAATGAAACCGCTAGGAATAATAATATTACGCCGGTAACGTTGAAAAAAATGCGCCATGGAATGAAGCGATTACATAGTGAGAACAAATAAATAGTCAATACAGCTATGGAAATACCACTGAATACCGACATGAAAAATTCGGCGGCATTATTCTTATTTAATGCCATGATGAAGCTGGATAAGAAAACTACGATTTCACTGCCTTCTCGTGTAATTGCAATCGCAATGATGAAGGTCACACCCCACCAGCTTTGCTTTTGGATTTGTGCTGTTAAACCTGACTCTATGTTTGATTTTATTGATTGACTGTGTCCATTCATCCAATAAACCATTTGAATGATTAATAGGCAGGCTGCTATCTCCATTCCGATCATGAATATAGATTGCTCAGTATCGTCAAGAACATTAAACACACCGTAAATGAGTAATGCGAGCATCACGGATGTTGCACACCCAATAACAACACCAAACCATAAATATTTTAATCCATGGTGGGTATCTGTGCCTTGTTTGAGCCAAGCGTAAATAATACTGATAAGAAGTAGCGCTTCGATACTCTCGCGCCAAATAACAAAGGTCACTTGCCCCATGGCTATTCATGCTCCCTTGCTATGATTTTTCCTTTCGGCAGGTCGAGATGAAAGTCATCAAAAAACACATACGATCCTTCCCTTAATGGAGCAATAACCACAACAGATTTTGCGCCGGGCGCTAAGACTTTTTCTTTACGTAACTGAGTGCTTTCAAATTCAGCCGGTTGATCGCCAATGTTGGACACTTTAATACGGATAATTTTTTTTGTTGGTACGTTCAGCACTTGAGGCGTAAATACACCATTGTTTATTGCAAGATCGATGGTGAACTTTTCTGCTGATGTCGCGTAAAAAGAGAAAAACAAAAGCAAAAGTAGATATGGAGAGTTTATTTTCATATTTAGCATCAGTGTATTAAGTATAGAAAAGGGAACCCATAAGATCCCCTAGAATAGATAATCTTAGTAACTGCCTTTTCGGCCGACACCGGCATAGTTAAACTCCCAAGACACGTTAAATGGTTTAAACCATGGTGCGACACCTGTTTCTTTATCTATATGACGCCCAAACGGTGCGTTCTGGTTATAGGAAGGCGGATAGATAGTAAAAGTAACTTTATATTTACCATGGCCATTGAGTTTAATGTTCTTACCGTAGTGAGGTCCGTCACTCGCCACCATTGGCATGAATTCGCCTGTTTGTACAGTGGTATCATCCCCCAGTTTATTGATGGAATATTTTATCGTGAGATAGGGCATCCAAGCTCCTTCAGCAAAACCATTTGAGTTTTCTTCTACTGCGTGAATATCGGCCTCTAAATGCACATCAGAATCTTGAGATGACACACTATGTCCATTTTCCATGCCTTGAGAATCCATCGTGATAGATTGGAGATAGACTCCTTGTATTTCCATTCCATGCTTAATCACAGGTTGACCAACTGGGTATTCTTGAGCAAGCACAGCACCTGAAAATAGTGCAAGGGATGTTGTCGTCAAAATAAGTGGCGTTAATTTCATTATTCAAGATTCCATATTCAATAGTAGTGTTAATGATAACTATAATCATTAACACTACTGAATCAAGTCGGTCCGTTTGCTTTTTATGAAAACTAATTAACAGCTATTGGTGGTTTACTATTGGTTTTGGATCTTGCTTTTGGAAGGCACCGTTACTCTCATCAGTAATCGCTGAACAAGCATCGTTGACGCGAAGCTATCTTTACGAATAACAATACATTGATGCATTAATTGCAGCGTGACGCTCTATAGGAAGTTCAATATACAAAATCGCTTTTAATACTAATGGAATAGATCGCAAACGTTCGAAAGAGAAATTACGCACTCTCAGCGTGTTAAGTTGGTGCTTTAAATTGGCGGGTCACTTCCTTTTTATGCATATGGATGAGCGTTTGCTAGTGCATAAATTGGGCGTTGGTCAATATGTCTTTAATGTGTGAATTCATAGGTAAACGTTTGCTTGTTGTCTATAGCTCTTTTTTATCAGTGACTTGCAATTTTTGATGTAAGACCAGTTATTGCGGCTGTTTTTTGTGCAATATTTATTACATAAATTCAACAAATTAGTTTTTTATACATTTATCTTGCATAAACTTTCAACTTGAATAGAATAACCAACAAATGACAATTAATGCAGTATTGTGGCATGAGTATTCAAGTAAAGAGCATCAATAAATCATACGGTGATACCCAAGTTCTTCACGACATCAGTTTTAACTGTGAGAGTGGCGAAACCTTGGTGTTGCTTGGTCCTAGTGGTGCAGGCAAGAGTTCACTGCTGCGTGTTTTGAACCTATTGGAAATTGCGGATAACGGTGAATTGGATATTGCGAACGAGCAATTCGATTTTTCAAGCCCAATTAAAGAGAAGCAGGGTCTTAAACTCCGTCGCAAAGTTGGCATGGTGTTCCAGCAATACAACTTATGGCCACATATGACGGTGATGGAAAACTTGATTGAAACCCCAACAAAAGTAGCGGGTTTGGATAAGCAAGAAGCGATTAAGCAAGCTCAAGACGTACTTAAGACTCTTCAACTTGCCGACAAAGCAGACGCTTGGCCACTTCAACTGTCTGGCGGACAACAACAGCGTGTTGCTATTGCGCGTGCATTAATGATGAAACCCGATGTGTTGTTGTTTGATGAGCCAACAGCGGCGCTTGATCCTGAGATCACCAATCAAGTTGTTAGCATCATTAAAGATTTGAGCGGTACGGGTATCACTCAAGTGGTTGTGACGCACGAAGTGGATTTCGCGAAGAAGATTGCTAGCCACGTTCTGTACCTAGAGAAAGGGTACATCGTTGAACACGGCACCCGCGATTCATTCGTTAATCCTAAGACACCTGAGTTTGCTGAGTATCTGACTCACTAGATTTAGTTAAACACAACATCGATTAAAACAACCAAATTATAAGAATGGCCACAGGCCGCTATCACACTGTATTCGGAGTAACAAAATGAAAAAGATTCTACTAGCTTCACTTATTGGATTGATGTCAGCGAATGCAGCGGCTCAAGAAGAAATTAAATTTGCAATGGAAGCGACTTACGCACCATTTGAGTTCATGGACGAGAACAATCAAATCCAAGGTTTTGACGTTGATTTAGCCAACGCGCTTTGTGAAGAGATGAAAGCGACTTGTACTTTCCACAATCAAGCATTCGATAGCTTGATCCCTGCGCTGAAATTTAAGCGTTACGATGCGGCTATCTCGGCAATGGATATCACTGACGCGCGTCTTCAACAAGTGAGCTTTTCCAACGCTTATTACGATAACGCTGCCGCTTTCATCTCAATCGAAGGTAAAGTTGCAGACCAGGCGGCACTTCAAGGTAAGCGCGTTGGTGTACAGAACGGTTCGACTCACCAAAGCTACCTAATTGAACAAATGAAGGGCGTAACAGCGGTGCCTTACTCAAGCTACCAAGATGCCTTTATTGATATGAAAAATGGTCGTATTGATGCCGTATTCGGCGACACTGCTGTTGTGGCGGAATGGTTCAAGAAGCAAGACAATCTAACGTACGTTGGCAAGCAAATCACCAATCCAGAATACTTTGGTAACGGGTTCGGTATTGCTGTCAATAAGAGTAACCCAGAGTTAGTGAAACAGTTGAATACTGCGCTTGCGACGGTAAAAGCAAACGGCGAATACGATAAGATCTTCAATAAGTACTTTGGTAAGTAATATGCAGTTAACGGGTTACTCTTTAGGACTCGTCGAAGCAAGCTGGATGACCGTTCAGCTTGCGTTCGTTAGTCTATTGGTTGGATTGGTGTTAGCTGTCCTATTTGCGGGTGGTGAAATGTCTCGCCACATTGCGATCAAATGGCCGACAACCATGTTCGTGACTATCGTTCGTGGGCTACCCGAAATTTTGGTTGTATTGTTTATCTACTTTGGCTCGACACAAGTACTGTTTATGCTCACGGGGGACTTTGTTGAAGTCAGCCCGTTCATATCGGGTGTTATTGCCTTATCTCTTATTTTCGCTTCTTACGCTTCGCAAACCATTCGTGGTGCATTAAAAGCCGTAAGTAGAGGGCAGAGAGAAGCCGCGACGGCTTTAGGTATTCCTCAATCGTACGCTTTTTTCAGAATTGTATTGCCGCAAGCCGTAAGACACGCGCTACCCGGTTTAACCAATCAATGGTTAGTGCTACTTAAAGATACGGCACTGGTTTCACTGATTGGTGTAACCGATCTATTGAAACAAGCGCAATTAACATCGGCAGCCACCCATGAGGCGTTTACATGGTACGCAACAGCCGCCGCTATCTACTTAGTCATCACGTTAATTACCCAAAGATTGGTTAAAGTGATTGACGGTAAGTTCTCAATTCAAGGTTTGGGTAATAAAGGGGCGATGGCATGAATCAACAATACCTCTCTCAAATGCTTGACGGTTTAGCGACCAGTCTTCAACTGACCGGAGCATCTCTCATTGTCGGTTGTATCTTGTCTTTGTTGATGACGGTCACTCTGATATTAAGACTGCCCGCGATACATTGGTTGACCCGTGGCATCATCACCTTATTCACTGGCACACCGTTATTGGTGCAGATCTTCTTGGTGTATTACGGTCCTGGTCAATTTGATTGGATTCGTGAAAGCTTTCTATGGGCTTGGTTAAGCCAACCTTGGTTCTGTGCAATGTTAGCCTTAGCATTGAATACCGCTGCATACAGTACGCTGTTATTCAAGGGCGCATTCAACGCGATTCCATCCGGACAATGGGAAGCCTGCCGCGCGCTGGGTATGGACAAAGTCGCCACGCTGAAAGTGTTATTGCCTTATGCGCTGCGTCGTGCAGTTCCCGCTTATTCGAACGAAGTGATTCTCGTGTTTAAAGGTACGTCACTGGCCAGTACCATCACCATCATGGATCTGATGGGCTATGCTCAACGGATTAACGGCCAAACTTACGACACACTGACCGTGTTTGGGATTGCCGGTGCATTCTACCTAGCGGTTAATGGTGTACTGACGCTGATCTTCCGTCAGGTAGAGAAGAAAGCACTCGCGTTCGAAGTGGCGTAATACTGCGAGTGATTTGAAAATCTTAATAAACCTGCAATTTATGTGCGCATACATTGCAGGTTTTTGTATTTTTGGTGATACGATAAAAACCGATAACGAACTCATACTTAATCGTGAGCTATCCAGGAGAACATACGGTGCGCGAACCAGTACAACCGAAACCACGTAATCAGCTTTCCCGTTATGTGGTGATATTTATAACCGTTGTGTTTGCGACTTTGATGAAGCAAGCGTTAGAAAGTCGTTTCGCTGATTTACAAGCGTTGTCATTCTTGATGGATTTAGGGTTATACCTACTGTTATTTATTCCGTTCTACTTTTTGATGTCAAAGGTTGCGGATTGGTTTATCGCTCGTCAATAACGAACGCTCTCAACGCTTACTGAAATACCGCCGAAAATATCGGCGGTATTTTTTATTGGCCATGCGAGTGAATGTTCGAAGTATCACCAAGATGCACGCTAGCGCTTTAACGCTTTACCCTGACTTGACTGCAAAGCGATCTCGGTTTCGTTCCATCGGCGACGTGATCTTACATTAGCGTCCACGCCCATCGACCATGACCGCAATCGTTTTGGTTATAATGCTTAGGTCCGCGGTAATCCATGATTTCATAGAGCAAAGGCTTAATGCATAACTGTGGTCGAAACCGACTTTACGACGTACATCATCAATACAGGTGTCGTAACCTTGATTCACTTGTGCAAGCCCTGTAATACCAGGCATAACCCCATAGGTGCGGTCAGCAAAGTAAGGAATTTCATTTTCTAATTTTCTGTAAAACGTTGGGCGCTCAGGGCGAGGGCCGATCAAAGACATGTCACCTTTTAGTACATTGAACAGTTGTGGGAGTTCATCAAGTCGTGTTTTTCGCAAAAAGCGACCAACCGGTGTGATTCGTGGATCATTTTCCGTCGCCCACACCGCACCAGAACGCGCTTCAGCGTCTTCATACATACTGCGGAACTTCATGATTTCTAAGATCTCCATCTTGTCCGGCGTTGATTTTCCAACGCGAAGTTGGCGATAGAGGATCGGGCCACGAGACGTTAATGCGATGGCCAGCGCGATAAATGGAAACACCGGAGACAAGATCACAATCGCCAATAGAGAGCAGACAACATCGAACGTGCGTTTCGCGCGGGAGATCTTGCTTTGGTATAAGTTTTGATTTGAAGTTTGGTTAATGTTCATGATGGTGAGTCCTTAACGATTCGATCGAGTCCAAGGGATGTTTTCAAATCCCAGTAGGTAACGTATGCCACCAATGAAGTTGGCATAATGACCAATGATTAAATAGAAGATTAACGAAATAGGCTTATTGATTAGGTATTGAGGCATGATGCAACCACACACGGCTATGCTATAAACCGCAACTTGTGTCCAAAGCAAGATCTCGAACGCTAAGTGTTCTTTCAAAAGAATGGAACAAACAAGACACACAATCATTAAGTAGGGGGTTAACAGCCTTAAGCCTTTTCCTGAGAAGAAAGCAAAAGCGATGCCTTTAAATTTAGGGTTGAATAGCCCAAATAGTCGAATCGCTTGCTGCATGTTGCCAGCAGAAATTCTTAAGCGGCGTTTGAAATCGCTTTTTAGGTTTGACGCCTCAAGTTCTAACGCCACCATCTGTGTTTCGTATTCAGCGATGTAACCTTGTTTGACGATCTGCATGGGTAAAATGAAGTCATCATTGATGGTGTTCAGGGGCAGTGGGGTAAACAGTGCTGTTCTGAACAGATAGAACGCACCGTGAGAACCTAAACTGGAACCCAATGACGCTTCACACTGCTTTACTGCTGTTTGATATTGCCAATAGGTATTTTCTCCCTCGTTTCCCGTTGGGCAGAGTTGATAAGCGGCATTGACAACACCTACCGTGTCTCTTTCAAAGTGAGCGCCTGCAATTAACAGTGCATCTAATGAAATCAGGGCTGAAACATCACTAAGTGCCGTAATATCGCTAGAGATACGGGCCATTTCGTCATTGATCACGGCAACCTTGCCCCTATTTTGCGCATAATCGTGTATCTCAAAGTGAATATCGCTACAGATAGCTTCTTGAATGGTCATTTGAGCGATCTCTACCGTGTTGTCGGTGCAACCGTCACAGGCCAAAATGACATCCAGTTTTTTCTTTGGGTAATTCAGAGCCGAGAGGTTGCGTATCTTGTCAGCAATCCATTGCTCTTCGTTAAACGCAGGGACAAGGATAGAGATAGTGGGTAGGGTGCAATCTTGTTGTTCGTCTTTGTAGCAACGTGCGCTTTCGCACACGGTACTCGTTGGATGGCGTTTTGCATACCAACGCAACAATAAAGGGTACGCTGCGTGATGATAAACAATCAAAGCGCCCGACAATAAACAGAGACCAGCAAGTATCCAATCGATCATACGTACGCTCCTTCAGAAATGTCGTTGTATGAGGCAACCATTTTTACAATATCGAAGTTTTCCAGCACGTAAGTACGAGGAGAGGAAGAGTCTTGATGTTGTTTTTCTAGCAAGGCGCTAGCCAACCCGGTGATACTGCCGTTTTTGACGAGTGTTCCACTGACTGGGCATAAGGTTTCATCGACAGCACCAACGTCCATCGCGACGGTTGGAATATTGCACGCTTGAGCTTCAAGTGTTGAAAGAGGTAACCCTTCGTGGCGCGAAGGTAGGCAGAAGGTATCTAACGCTCCGTAAAACGTGGTCATGTCTTCAACGAGGCCAAGAAAGATGACTCGGTCACTCAAATGCAAGCGGCGAGTCAATTGCTCAAGTTGATTGCGTTTGCTACCGCTGCCAGCCAATGCGACAACCATGTTTTCAGGTAGCAGAGTCAGTGCTTTAATGAGTTGGTCTTGGCCCTTCACATGCTCGAGTCGGCCTGCACAACCGATGATGTGTTTGTCTGTCGGCAGGTTTAGATTTGCTCTCGCATGGTATTTCGACATTGGCTGGAATTTTTCACAATCCACGCCATTTTTGATGGTAATGATGTTTTTGTATGAAAAAGCACAACGCAGTTGATTGTATACTCGAGTCGCATCGGCAACTAACGTGGGTTGAGCAGCCTTTAAAGCAAGCGCTTGTAAGCGGCGACGTTTGTTGTTGAGATGCCAAGCGTCATGTTCGGTATGGATTCGAGTTGGCACCCCCGTCACGCGAGCGGCATAGCCAGCGTAGAGCAGCGGACCAATATGATGGGTATGAACCACATCCGGTTGAATCCCCTGAAACGCTTTGATCAATTTGAGAATGATATTGAATTGTACGCCAGGAGCTTTATCCAAAAACACAATTTGGTTTTGGAAAGGTTCCAGTCTAGGCCAGTTTTTAATCGCCTGTTGCTTTGTTCCCTCTAAGCTCACGATCAATACTTGATCGCTAGGTTTAGCAAGACGAAGTAAGTCTAAGGTGAGTGTCTCTAGACCGCCGGGTGCAAGATGCTGAACAACATGTATGACCTTTTTTCTATGTGTTGTGAGTTGGTTTTCCATCATGTTCTCCCTGAGATAAAACGCTCGTCGTTGTTTTACTTTTTTCTTCTAGTGACATGTTTGCACGAGTTGTGCCAAATAATTAAGTGTTATTTATCAGTAATTTATGGATTTTCAAACGCTCTCTTGGGGACATTCTCAAAATGGGAGTCAAATAGAAATGATGGGAGGAATTAAGCCGCTAAAGCGCCGCTTTCATTGGACCGGCCCAGAAAGACGCTGTTTCAGAGTAAAACACCAGCACTAGGCTGGTGTCTTGGTTTAAAATGAAATCGGATTAGCTCATTTTTGGAATGACGGTAATCACGGGTACGCCTAAGATATCTTCGATTTCGTCTTTACGTTTGATTGAAGAGTCGAACAATTCCAATAACACCGCTAAACCTATGCCTAAACCAACCCCAGCGACCAAACCGGCAAGAATAAAGACGACAGTCGGCATGTTTGATTTGATACTCGGGGTAAAGGGTAAATCAATAATTTTAACTCGCTTGTCTTGTTCGAATACACCAAGCGATCCCGTTAGTTGAGCCATTTCATAACGCTCTGTCAGCTCATCGGATAGCTGACGTTTGATTTCAACTTGACGTTTAAGGCGGTACATCTCTTTTGCATTTTCACCAAAGTTGTTTGCTTTGTTTTCCAATTCGAAAATCATAGTACGAAGGCTTTTTGTCTCTTCACTTAAAGACTCAAAGCGTGCACGAACCAGTTGTAAGCTGTGTAGTTGAGTGACTAAAAGAGGTTGAGTATCAGAAAGTTTGTTCAATGTTGTGCTACTTGCAATATCCCAAAGTTGGTCGCTGTTCATCGTTGGCTGGGTTACCTCAAGCAAACTCTTTCTCTCATTTTCGAGTCTGTCTAGTTCTCGAACTCTAGCTTGTACAGCACTGTGTTTGTTTGTGTATTTGGCTTGAAGTAGGGTGAGTTCACTGCGGATATCGATGATCTGGTCTTCTAATCGGCCAATGACTGGATTGGTTTTTGAAAGTTGTTGATCGATTGACCCTAAGCTTTTTTCGACACCGGATAACTCGGCTTCTTTTTCTGCCAGTGTTTGCTTGAGTGAAGCTAAGCGATTTAAACTTTGACTTTGAACTTCAGGTGTCGACTGCATGTTTTCGTTCATGTACAAAGCTAACGCTTCTTCCGCTTCTTCCAGTTCTGCACTCCGCTTGTCGATATGAATTTTCAAGAAGTCGCTTGAGTCTGCAATCGACGAACGTTCCGGCGCGAGCAACTGTTCAATGAAATGTTCACTCACTGAGCGAAGCGTGGCTTCCATTCCTGTTGGCGTGTTGGACGTTAAGCTAATTTTTAGAAAGTCTTTTCCAAGTTGAGTCACCGATAAACGCTCAGACAAGTCGGTGATGATCTCTTGCTTCTTAACCTCGGGCATATCAGGTGTGGTTAATTGCAGCTCATCAGCGACTGAATAAAGCACATGACGGCTATGAAGCAGTGTACGAAGCGCACTGATCCTATCTTTTAGCATGGTTGAAACAGCGATGTCTTCCAAGAAAGGGTTCATTTTCGCCGTTTCTTGGATCAACATACTGGTATGCGCGTCATATTTAGTCGGCGCCAACTTGCTCACACCAAAGCCTACAAATGGCAAAATAAGTATTGGTAGCGCGATAACGTAGCGTTGACGCCACATCGCATTGATGATGACTAATAACCGCAATTTCAGATTATTCATAATAATTCCAACATCCAATGCACGAAGTTACCACGGTTCTGCCAGCTGTCTTGTTCGACGACAGAAATCGATGAATTGCTCAGTTGGCGCGCATGGTTAAGCGCCCAAATCATTTGGTTTGCACTGCTGACAGTCGTGACGTGCTTTTGATAGGGAGCCAAAGCCGGAAAAGGCGTTGTAATAATGGGTGTGCCTGCCGCAAGGTATTCCATTAGCTTGAGCGGACTACACGCTCGGATCTGTTCGTTATCAACAAATGGCAATAGACTGACATCCCAGTGTTGAGAATAGCTTGGCAATGAGTGATGTGGACGAGGGCCAAGGTAATGGACGTTACTCAACTTAGGCAGCATGAGTGTATCAAGCTCGTTTGGGCCAATAAAAACAAAATCCCATTCCGGCATCGCATTCGCAACGTGATCAATCATTTCATAATCAAGCCATTGAGAAAGGCTGCCATAAAAACCAGCAATAGGGCGATGGTGACTGGGTAAATCTTTTGCTCTTGGTGTCGGTGTCGAAAATAGGTTTACGTCAACACCGTGTGGCAGTAAGTGTGCTTTATGCTTTGGAAATTTATCCATCAGCTTGTTACTAGCCGCGAATATGAGCGTCGCTTTATCGATCAACTCAGACTCGTGTTGCGCTACCGTGTCATGATCAACCCCAGCTAAAGCGCTGAAATCATCGCCACAGTAATAAACCACTGAGGATTCACCTAAGTGTCCGCATAAATCAGCAGCGGTCGGAAGGGAAGTCCAGAGAATAGGCGCATTGAGATTTAGTTCCGCTATAACCGGTTTTAATTGACGTAACATCATTTGCTGAGCCAGTTTGCGAGATAATTTAGAAGCGGGCGCAGGAATGGTCTTCAAGTTAACAATGGTAATGTTGTCGAGCCCGTCAGAGTCGAGCAGGTTTTGAGTGACGGCTTTGGTTTTGCCAAACAACTTATTGAACGCACGAGCCGCATCTTTAACACTCAATCGTGGTTGTCTAAGGCCAATGGAATTGACCCAAAGTACTTTATGTTTTTTGGCAAGGTGACGCACTAAGTGTTGGGTTGAAGAGGGAAGCCCACCGAAGTCTTCACCAAATACGATCAAATCACGCATGGTCGCCTCCATGAGTTTCTAATGAATCGAATACATCCGACTCTGTGACTTCCACGGATTTGATGTGACCCACCACTCGAGCCGGATTACCCGCTGCAATAGAAAACGGTGCTATGTTTTTGGTTACAACGCTGCCTGCGGCAATCACGGCGCCTTCGCCGATGGTTACCCCGCCTTTAACCGTGACGTTGGTGCCTAACCAAACATCTTGCTCAAGAATGATGTCACCGATTTGCTGAGGGTCATCGCCTTCACCTGCCGCTCTGCGTTTTGCGTCAAGCGGGTGTCCAGAATAACCAAATAGGAAAGCGCCCCCTGCGATGCGTACATTGTCGGAGATAACGACTTTACCTCCAACGGCAATAGTCGATTGCCAACCGATATCGACATTGTTACCAATCGACAGTAATGGATGCTCTAAGCCGTCGAGAGGTTGTGTACAGCCTGAAAATGTCGTGTGTCCCGAGATGCGGCAGTTGTCGCCAATCGTAATTTGTAGCGGGCCACTGACAAAAGGAAGACCACCATACAGGTACAAGCGTTTGCCACATTGGGCCACACGACCTTTGAAAGCCGGCGTCCAGTAGAAGAACCGTGTAAAACCAGAAACCAAATTCACCACAAGCTTGTGCACTTGATATAGGCAGCGATTAAGGACTTGAGGGGTTGGCAGCTCTGCGCTTCTGATATTTTTTAAAATGAAAAACACATTCCGAATTCGAGAATTAGGATGAAACTTAAGCCAATGTTTGAATTGATGGATGGATGCTGACGTCATAATGAAATTCCTTCTCTGTTGTTATACAGATCTACTTTCATATTGCGTGCCAGTAAGTAAACTTATTATATTCAATGACTTAAAAAATGGTTTTTAGATTTTCTCATTTTGACAGGCAGTTTGAGATACGTTTGAAACGCAAACTGTGAGTGCTGCGAGGATATAAATTGGCCAGTTGAAGCCTTGAGTCAAAAATGTCCCCGACACAATGGTACCAATCAGACCTGCATAGATCGCGTAGGCGACCGCGTTAAGTTCAGGCGCGATTTGTGTGGTCGTGTTTGTTAGCCTCGTTAGGGTTGCGCGAGCAGTTTTGATCAAAGAAACAATAATGCAGACAAAAATGATCAAACCAATAAATCCGGTCTCTGCCAATACACCAAACCAAGTGCTGTGAACGGCGTGATTCAGTCCGTCCCAGTGTGAGCTATAAAAGAAGTAGTTTGAGAAGAAGTTGTTCAGCCCGACGCCAGTTAATGGGTTTTCTATGGCCATTTTTACAGCCGCTTCCCATGCATAAATGCGCCCCATGGCCGATTCATCGATACCTTGTTCAGCAGCACCACCTGAAGCTCTGTCTGATATTCCGGCGACCAAATAGAGTACCACGGCGGCGATAGTGCCTACCGAGATTAAGAGAACTTTAGAACGAACTAATTTCCATGCAAAAATACCAATAACCGCAATACACCCCAGTAATCCGCCTCGACTTTGAGTGGCGATAATGGCGGCCAACAATAAAATGCAAATTAGTGCACTTATTATCCGTTTAAAATAGCTGATACCAGGCGTCGTGGTTTGACTAATCGCAAAGGCGAGTGGGAAAAGTAACACCAAAGCGAGGTCGTTTGGGTCCCCCAGCATCGAACCAAAATCGCGGCCAATCGTCACGCGTGAGCCCTCGACAAGCCCAATACCATTGATTGAGTTGTACACCGCAATAGCACTGACTAAAGCGCCCGCGTAGATAATCGTCATCGCGGTTTTTGCGAGATTTTCCGTGGTGTTAACTAGCCATGTAATCGCCAGCGTCATGACGATGATTTTCCAATAAACGCCTTTGAATTCAGCAAGTGCTATGGGTCTGTTAGACGCGAAGATAATACCAATGAACACCAACACCCAAAATATGGCGAGCCAATGTAAACAAGGGTGCCAGAAGATTTTAAGCTCTTTACTGATGAATGCATGCCAAAGCAGAGCTGACAGCGCACCTAATGAGAGCATCAGCGGTATTTTTAACGAATAAAGCTGAGGTATGGCTTCGTGAATTCGGAAAAATGAAAAAACAACGAACAGTAGCACTAGCCAGAATGTCTTGTTTAACACGAATAACCCGGCCAATGGCACAAGAGCGAGCGCCACAATGACAGCAGGATGCGGCACAAAGTACCAAACAACACCAAGCCCAACACACAAGGTGCTGATCGTGATGATGACTGGCAATCTGTTGGCTTCAGGGTTGACCATTGTGACCTCTATTGGCAAATAAACGCTTTATGATTCGCTCGCAATCTTTTAAGACGTCGTTACGCCTGATGTTAAAGATTGCAAAGTGAGTGCCAGTTATGCATTTTGTTTAACTGACTGATTTGCTGTTGGATTATTAAAAGAGGCTTTAGCCTTGAGGTGAGTTTTGGCATTTTGAGAATCACTATAACACTGACGGGAACGGCTAAATTATCAGGCTAAAATAACCAGTTTATCGACTAAGGCTAGGATTCACGGTCGAGTTGATAGATTTCCAACAACTGCGGCACAACCGCTTGTGGCGAGTATTGTTTTTTGACGGTTTTTATCGCGTTACTCTTGAGAGAGTCACGTTGCTCGTTCGACAATGACATCCACACAGATAAAAACTGTGCTAGCTCGGCTTCTGTATTAGCGAGGTAGCCGTTAACTTGGTGATCGATGAGCTGAGGCAAGTTACCAACCGAGGTGGCGAGGACGGGAATGCCGCGAATCATGGCTTCTAATGCCGCCATAGGTAAGCCTTCGAAGCGGGAAGGGATGATTAACAGATCGATTTGGCTCCAGACGTCGTCCATATTGGTCTGATGCCCGTGAAAGATAACATTATCGGATGGTGATTTAACTAACGCTCCCATTTCAGGCCCATCACCAAAAAGTTCAAACTGAACATCGGCAAACTGTTTAGCCAATGCTACAAATCTGTCCGGCGCTTTTTCATGGCTTAATCGTCCCACAAAACCAACATGGAATGGACTGGATGAAGAGACGTTTGTTAATCCGATGGGCACTTTTACAAAATTATTCAATTGATGGGTTTTACTCGGTACTTTCGCTTTAATCTTCTCACTGACCACAAGCGACTGATCTGAAAGGAAGCTGCTGTAACGGTCGAGCCAGTCATACACCCATACTTTGCCTGTTGGCGTTTCACCTGCGTGATAAGTAGTGATTTGTTTGGTGTGATTTAAACGCGGTAAGAGCTTGATTAGCTTACTGACCAAACTGGCTTTGTAACCATGAGCGTGTATAAGCCTTGGCTGATAATGTTCAACCGCACGTTTAAGCTGCACGGCACTATTGACGTTTGAACCACCAGAGCATGAAGCTAAATCGGAGAGGTAACTAAAAGGGATGTTCAGCGCATGCAATTTTTCAACGATGATCGGCTCAGGGGTAAATTTCGTTAAAAGAACGACTCGAATAGCCTCTGAATACAGAGCACTTTCCGATCTCAGGCCTTGTGCTAACTCTAAAACATGCGTTTCTATACCTCCAAAAGTTTGGCTGTCGATTAACAGCCAAATCTCATGAAGGTTTATGTTGAGCACACCTTGATTAGGCTTGATTGTACTCATCTTCCGATTCCCAAGCCTGTTTCTTACGATAAACAGTAGAAGGGCTCAGTTCTAACAATACAGCCGCGTTTAACACATTTCCATCGCAATGGTTGATGGCGTGTTGAATGGCTTCGCGTTCTATTTGCCACATTGGACGAATCGCCCCATCGCTGGTTGTCAATGGAGGAGTGATAGGGGCTTGCTGAGCCGGGCTATGCGGACGGCTCTCGTGTTCGAGCTCTTCCGGAGTTAAGGGGGGCCACTTCGCTTCTGGAATCGCGGTAGGTTGGGGCACGGTTTCCGATGTTATATTCCGTATTGGGCTAACACGATTCGGTGTGGCGATGTCTGTTTTGTTGATTGGTGGCGGCACCATCTCTTTCGTCATTGTGGTTTCATTGTTTAACACCACTATATTTCTAATGACGTTTTGTAATTGGCGCACGTTGCCAGGCCACGGGTAACGTCTAAACAGTGTCTGTGTCTCTTTATCGATTGACTTGAATTTCTTCTTATCTTGTTTCGCGTACAGTTTCAAAAAGTGGTTAGCCAAGGTGACAATGTCACTTCCACGCTCTCTGAGTGGTGGCATCTCGATAGGCACGACATGGACACGATAATAAAGATCTTCTCGGAACCGACCTTCTTCCACTTCAACTAAGGGATCGGGGTTGGTCGCACAAATAATTCTGACATCTACTTTAATTTCTCGGTTACCGCCGAGTGGGGTGAAGGTGCCTGTCTGTAAGAATCGCAGAAGCTTTTTCTGCATCTCTAGCTCCATTTCACAAAGCTCATCGAGAAATAAGGTACCACCATGCGCCTGCATTGCTGAACCTTTTCGGTCGGTCGTGGCGCCCGTAAAGGCACCTTTAACGTGGCCGAAGATTTCACTTTCCATTAGATCTCGAGGGATAGCACCACAGTTAATCGCAACGAACGGTTTATCACGGCGTTGACTTTCTCTGTGTATCGCTTCCGCGCAGACTTCTTTACCGGTTCCACTTTCACCATTGATAAAAACACTGGCCGTCGTTGGGGCGACAGAATCAATGATCTTGTAAACCGCCTGCATGGGTAGGCAAGAGCCGATGAAATTATGAAAGCGATCACGATCGAACTTGCTTTGCATGTCATCGACCAGGTTTTCAAGTTTTGCTCTTTTTAGATGCAAGCTAACAGAGGTTTTGAGTCGATCCGCTTGAATCGGTTTCTCTAAGAAATCTTCCGCACCACGTTGGATAAGGTCGACCGCAATGTTTACGGAGCCATGAGCAGTGGCGATAATGACTGCCGTTGGAATATCGTTGTCACTGATCCAATCCAAAACCTCTTCGCCTGGCATATCGGGCAGTTTTAAATCTAGGATAACGAGTTGTGGGCTGTGCCTTTCTATAAATGTCTTGGCTTCCACGCCAGTTTCAACGTGGAAAATATCGTAGGGCTCGTCTTTGACGTACTGTTTGTAAAGTACGGCAAGGGAGGTGGAGTCTTCAACTAACAATACTTTAGGACGCATTGTACAATTCCTTTTGAAACATTATCCTAACTAACCAATAACATAGTGATTTGTAACCATCAATACGAGTCGTGTGTATTTGTTATCTACCGCATGGAATCTTTTAACAAGCAGCCGATATAAGTTGTCACGGTGGTGATCATGATGGACACATCGTAATAACGACTGTGTTGAGTTTTTATCTGATACTGATACTGATACTGATACTGATGATGAACCTCCAAAGTTAACTGAAGCCGACCTCGTTCCTTTCAAGCAAGGCTTTGATCGAACGCTCTGCGAGTTCCAGTAATTCATCAACTCGTTGAAATGCGGCATCATGGCTCTGTTCTAAACATTGCTTTTCCAGAGCTCGAGATAACTCCCCCAAAGGGCGATTCCCTAATGAAAGCGCTGCACTGGCAAGGGTGTGGACCTCGAACTCAAGAGTCTGGGCGTCTTTCTGAGCGGCTGCCTGTTTGATGGCGACCAAGCGTGTTTGTGATTCTTCAACATAATGGCCAATCAAAATTGGGATGATGTCCGTACTGGTATCACGAATTATTTGCTCTAAAATACTTTCGTCGACAAGCTCATGATTTGCGGGTCTACCTGCATTTTCTGGTGTTTGTGGCGCTACCGTTGGATTCATTCACAGAGGTCCTTTTGTTAAGTTGCCATTCAAACTATCTTATTGAGTTTAATCGCCTAACTACTATTAAGTTTTAGTCATTTTCTAGAACAATTTCAACTGCTTGCCATAAAATATGGCATCACAAGCTATAGAGTCAGGGGGGATATTTATCGCCCCCAATACGTAACAGTATGATTTAATGGTTTTTTTCATATGAATCTAGGTGTTTAACTAGAGGGCTTGGGTTAAATAAAGCAGAGTTAGCTCAACACCTTGAACAAAAGACTGCTGCAATGAAGCTCAACGGGTTAGGTCGCTGTCCGGTTTTAATGACAGCAATAAAGTTGCAAAACAAAGTTACATAGGCAGGTTTAAAAACTCGTTTTGATACAGTTTATTTGCCAAGCTATCACGAAGCTTGACCGGTATGAATTTCATTCGATTGATTTGTCTTACCAATTCTTGTGCAAAGCTCGGTGTTTGTTTCATATTCATTACACAGCCCATTAATGAAATGTTTTGAGCATCGAGAAGTTTCTTTGCTTGCTCTAAATGATGCGTTGAAGTTTCACCATAGGCGACAACGATTAGAGCACCGTCGCAAGCACTGGCAACCGATTGAGCCGGAATGTTTCTCTTATTAATATTAAGCAGTGGTGATGTATCAATGACGACACGGTCGTATTTGCTTAACCACTGCGTGACGGCTTTTTTCAGTGTCGCGGGGTCTTTATAAGCGAGCTGAGTCGATACGACTTGTGGAGCAGGGACACCAATGAACATGCGCTGAGTTTCAACATGCTCTATCAATTGAGCTTGTTGATTGTCTTCTAGCAAATTCAGATCTTTGAAGGCAGGGTTGAATAAGTTGAGATCAACATACAGCGTTGAGTGGCCGGCAAGAAGAAAGCGCTCGGCTAATGCCGTTGCAACGGATGTTACGCCGTCACCTGAGTGACAGGCGGTTACGCATATTGATTTTTGGCCATTAAGTTCTGAAGCTAAATACAGTTGCTCGACTTCGGTATGGGTCGCTGAGATAGTCATTATAGCGCTCCTATTAACAAGATGGTGGTCGTAATACGTAGGATGTCATCTAAGCCAACACGTGCTTTCTCGATAAAGCTTTCACGACGGTCTGGGATGTAAATCGTATCGCCGGCACGTAATACCGGAAGGTTGTAAATGTTCGCGGTTTTACTGAACTCAATAAGGTCAAAAGTTCGTGCTTGGCCTTGGCAGCATGACATGTTCACTATGGTAATTTTCTCCACGTAAGCATTGTCAGTAGGGCCAGCGGCTTCCGCTAAAATATCAAGAATCGTCATATTGTCGTTGAACACATAACGCCCCGGATTATTGATAGCGCCAAGCACTCGAACGGTCTCTTCTTTCGGTCTATCTAACCAATTTTTCCCTTTCTCTGGGATATAAATCGTGTCGCCGGTGGTGACGTTTGGCAGTAACGATTCATCACCAGTTTCAAAGTACAGTGATAGGTTCAGTTTACTGACTTGTGAATAGGTTTTGTCACGGTGTGTGACGCGAACGTTGTGGATGTCAGCATCTTTTGTGGGACCGTCAGCCGCAGACAGTATGTCTAAGAAATGCATGTCTTTGGTGAAGCGGTAACGACCGGGAGCATTCACTTGTCCAAAGATATAAATTGAAGCTTCTGAACTTTGACGAACCCATTGCGACTTATTGTCTGAAGGATCTTGTGGTAAGTCATGAACTCGGACGATTGATCCTGCTTGAATATTGGGCATTTGGTCTCGTGGAGCGCCGTTTTGGATAAACTCATCAAGGTTAAATACGACTAACTTTCTTCCCGTCACCACTTCAATTTTCGATGTGTCAGCGCGTAGCGTAGGGCCACCAACGTGTGCCAACAAACCCATGAAGTTCATTTCATCTGACCATTCGATACGACCTGGACGATTCACTTCACCAATCACGTTAACCGCTCTGTCTGGTGTGATTTTCAACCAAGATTTCTCGTTCATGTCTGTTTTTTCAGGAACGAAAATCGCATCACCGGCTTGGATGGTCGGTGGCGCAGAGTTAGCGAGCCCTTCGGTATAGGCTGCTAAGTCAAATTTAAGCACCCGACCGTTGGACTTAATCACGCGAATTTGACGCGATTCTGCGAAGCGCGTTGGGCCGCCAGCGTTGGCAAGAATGTCCATGAACGTTGCCCCTTTTTTGCCTTCAAAGGCTCCTGGTGCAGCAACTTCACCCATCACATAGACCGTATTGGCGCCCGATTTGATCTCTTCTTCTTGTTTCGGTACAAAAATCGTTGAGCCCGGGCGAAGCACTGGCAGCATACTTTCATCGCCAGAATCTAAATAGCGTTTTAAATTAAACAGAGTCGGCGTATTGTTTGAGATCACACGGATTTGCTCGACACCCGCATAACGAGTGACACCACCAGAACGCATTAATACATCCACTAAATCTGAATTTTCTTTGTAAGTAAAAGAGCCCGGAGCGTTAACCTCACCAAATACTTTGATGGAATTTCGAGAATCAGCACTGTCACCGGAGTTCGCCAACTTCGCGGCATCAAACTCTTGTTCAATGTTTCCGACGAGTGGAGAAGCCGGAACAAACAGAGAATCAAGTGATTGAAGGGTTGGAAGGGTGGATTCATCCCCCGAATCAAGAAAACGTTTATAGTTGAATTCCGTTCGAACATCACCGCGCTTTAAGATAAGTTTGTCTAATTGTGCGCCCGGACGTAGACCGCCGGCCGCATACAACGCCATTTGAATGCTAGAGCCGAGTGACAGCGTGTATTCGCCGGGTTGTTCCACATAACCTTGGACTGAGATGATGACTTGCTGCTCTTTTACATAAATGGAGGCGTTTGAGAGATCTTTATAAGCGGTTGCCAGTGATTCTAGAACGACTTTGTTAAGTTGGTCACTGTCATAACCTGCAACAAACACCGCGCCGACCTCAGGGAGGGTTATTCGGCCACGTTTATCGACTTGGAACCCTGTGTTTAAAGTACTTTCTCCGGGGACGTTGACTTGAATAAGGTCACCGACTTGAACGGCATCTGAAAACTCGTCACTAGCATTCGCAACATTCAAAAAGCATAACGATAGGGTGATGATAAAAGCGAGTAAGGCTTTCATAGTCCACCTCCCATTTTCTCCGCATTCTTAGGCGAGACAACTTCGATACTCACTCGGCGGTTGGTCAAGCGTGTGCCGTCAGATTCACCTTCAAAAAGAGGGACGGTTTCACCAACAGAGACAGCTTTGATTCGCTGAGCACTTAAACCAAAGATAGTCAGATAACGTTCAACTTGCTTCGCTCGTCCTAGTGCTAACTTATCGTTATATTCTTCGGTACCTGTCGCATCGGCATGGCCGGTAACGATAAGATCGAGAGATTTATGTTGTTTCAGTAGGCTGGTTGCTTCCGCGAGTCTTCCCATGTACTTCGGGTTGACTTCAATCGAATTTTCAGCGAATTGGTTGTCAATATTAAGCAGGTCATACAACTGTTCGATAACCGACAATTGCATTCTGAATTGGGTTTCATTTTTGGGTGGCTCACAGCGGGCTTGAGCGGTGACAAAGTCCAGTTTGACTTCCAGTTGATTTAAGCGTTTTCTTTGAATAATAAGGTCGTTGGCTGCATCGAGAAGCAGGCCGCCTTGCAGTTCACGAGCAATACGATTTTGCTTTTCTATCGCTTGGACAACTGCCGCGGGAAAGCACCAACGCGCGCCTTCCTGAATTAAGGCATCAAGATGCAACTTAGTGAGCTGCCAATCAAAACGCAATCCATGTTCTGGACCAAGAGGTTCGTCTGGCATGACAGGAGAGAAATCGGAGTTTTGATCATTGATAGAATCATAACTTTCAGCTAATCCCCCTGTGCCTTGCTCAGGGTAGCTAGTACAGCCACCCAGAACGAGAGAGGACAGAGAAAGCGCTATGTAGTTTTTCAGTATTTTCATGCCAACGTCCCATGTTGCTAATTTTTATTATTATTTTTTGTTACTTCTAGCTTAATGGATCTTCATGAATTTGTAGGATTTTTTGAGTTAACAGGGATCGCGTGACCGATACGTAGCAGGTTCATTATTTCTAGCGGCTGACCTGAGACATTTTCTAAACGCATGTTTCTTTCTCGCTCGGTAAGACGTTTGAACATGTAAACAATGGCTCCTACGCCAGAGGAATCAAGGAACTGAACTTGGCTGAAATCCACTTCAATCTCTGGATGTCCATCATTAGAAATTACGTCATCAATATCGATTTGTGCATCGCGGCTACCCGCAGCGTCTAAATCACCAAAAATCGAAAGAGTCAGTGTCGTTGTGTTTAAGTCAATTTTACGTAGTTCCATAATGTTATCTCCTTGAAGGTATGCAGTAACAAGAGCACGTAATGTGCCAGTTTTTATGTTGTTATTTTTCAATTGGTTAATGAGGTGGGTTTGTTGATTTTCATATTGAGAGGGGCATTTTCTCATTCTGAGAACGACATATGAGGTGAGTTATGAGATCGATAACTCATTTTCGGGATGAATGAAACGGTGCATTAAATAAGGTTGCTGTTTGAGTCGCATCTTTAATGAAATGCCGCCATCCGTGACGAAATATTGCTTACGATGTTGCCTTCTTGGAATGAAAGTTAAACAACTTGGAGCTGGTAATGAGATTAACGAAATTGGCAATTGCGACCCTTTGGGCGTGTTCACTCCCATCTCATTCTTCTTACTTACCACCCGACGATCTGGTGTTGGCCAATAACTATCAACAAGGCATCGATGTGTCCCTGTACTGGACCAGTGAAAAGCTGGATGGGGTCCGAGCTTTGTGGGATGGAGAGCAACTCTTTACTCGCAACGGCAATCGAATTTATGCCCCTAAGTGGTTTGTCAAAAAACTACCGAAAGTGCGTTTAGAAGGGGAGTTGTGGGCAGGGCGAGGTAATTTTCATCTTGTTCAGCAAACCGTGCTAGATCATACGCCTAGTGATGCCGCATGGAAGAAAATCGATCTCATGTTGTTTGATATGCCAGGTGCGGCAGGTGACTATCAGAAACGCTATTACAATATTATTCATTGGGTTCGCGTAATTGATGAGCCTCATGTTAGTTATGTTGAGCATTCGCCAATTCATAGTGAAGACAGCTTATTCTATCAGTTAGATAATGTGGACGAGCGTAATGGTGAAGGTTTGATGTTACGTAAAATCACGAGTCGTTATCAAGCAGGTCGAAGTAACGACTTGTTGAAACTAAAAAGGCACCACGATGCGGAAGCAACCGTTATTGGCTATAAAGCGGGTACGGGCAAATATAAGGGGATGATGGGCTCAATACTGGTTCATACCGAAGACGGTGTCGAGTTTTATATTGGGAGCGGATTTAGCGACAAAATGCGATTGGCTCCCCCCGAAATTGGCAGTCAGATCACGTTTCGCTACAACGGATTTACTCAAAATGGTAAACCCAAGTTTGCACGCTTTGTTCGGGAAAAGAGCGAGTATTAACAATAAAAACAGTTATGGTATCTAAACCAGAATATATAAGTTGATCGGCAATAAAAAGAGCCCTGCTCAGTCAGTGCTCTTAAAGTCTCTTTGCCTACGGGATCGGTAACGCTCTTTAACGAGCGCTAAATTCTAGCTGAACATCGTCGTCTTGCTTGTGCATCCAGTGCAGGCGCATACCCAGCATAATCGCCGCTGATGTGAGTCCAATAATGAAACCAATCCAGAAGCCGTGTGCGCCCATAGGTTCAACAATCCAATCTTTCATACCTAAGATGTAGCCGATAGGAAGACCAAGCAACCAGTAGGCAACGAAGGTGATGTTGAAGATTGAGCGCATGTCTTTGTATCCGCGTAGAGCACCTGCCGCAATCACTTGAATGGCATCAGTACATTGATATACCGCAGCGAATAACAATAGTTGCATTGCCACCGTGATTACAGCGGTGTTCTCTGTATACAGCAGCGAGACTTGTTCTCTGAACAGCACCGTTAGCGCTGCCGTCATAAACGCTGTTATCAACCCAATAATAATCCCCACATGTGTCGCGATCCTTGCTCCTTCTGTGTTGCTTTCACCTAATTTATGACCAACACGAATACTCACTGCAGCACCAATGCTCATTGGAATCATGAATACCAGTGAAGAGAAGTTAATCGCGACTTGATGTGCTGCAACGATCAATGGACCCAATGGAGCGACTAATAAGGAAACAACCGCAAATAGGGTTACCTCAAAAAAGATAGCAGCAGCAACCGGGAAGCCAAGTTTAAACAGACGGATTTGCGCTTTTAATTGTGGTTTATGGAACGTGCCAAAGATATTGATTTTCGCTAAACGTTTTGATGTTAAAACGTAGGCAAACAATAAAGCGAACATCACCCAGTACACAATGGTCGTTGCCACGCCACAACCGACCCCACCAAGAGCAGGGGCTCCTAGCTTACCGTATACAAACATCCAATTGAGTGGGATATTCAAAAGTAAGCCAATAAAACCAATCACCATTGCAGGCTTGGTTAAAGACATACCATCAGTAAAACTTCTTAGCGTTTGGAAGAGCAAAAAAGCAGGAACAGCAAACATCACGGCATTGATATAACCGATGGTCTTTTGGGCCATAAGTGGTTCAATGTACATCCATTCAAGTATCAGTTGCGTTTGAAAAAGCACTCCAATGATTGGAACAGAGATGACAAGCGCTAAAAATACACCTTGCTGAATTTCAAACGGAATCTTTATTTGACGACCCGAGCCGTTCAACTGTGCCACAACAGGAACCAGCGCCATTAATAACCCGACACCAAATAGAATCGATGGCAACCAAATACTGGCAGCAATCGACACCGCCGCCATATCAATCGCGCTTACGCCGCCAGCCATTACGGTATCGACAAAGCCCATTCCAGTTTGTGCAATGGATGCGATCAAAACCGGGGTCGCAAGTTTGATCAGATTAGACGCTTCTTCTTTGTAACGATGCACAAACAACTCCAAATAAGAGATAAAATTAGGGTAATGGTGTAGGAATGGAGATTCTGAACGAATCAGAGACACAGAATTTGAGCTTCCACTGGACGAATCATAAAGAAATGTCACAATAACTGCTATGAAAAACTGTGGGTAATACGCTCAATAGGAATCTTATGTTTACAGGTATCGTTCAAGGCATGGCAACAGTGGTTGCGATTGACAAAAAAGCGTCGTTTCAAACTCATACCATTGAGTTAACTGATAACATGGTTGAAGGCTTAGCGATTGGTGCTTCAGTTGCTCATAACGGCTGCTGTTTAACCGTCATTGATATTTCAGCAAACCACGTTGCGTTTGATTTAATGCAAGCAACATTGAGGTTAACCAATCTCGGCCAGTTAAAGGTTGGTGACAAGGTCAACGTCGAGCGCGCTGCTAAGTTTGGTGACGAGATTGGCGGTCACAGTATGTCTGGTCACATCGCACTGATGGCAAAGCTAGTCGAAGTGATTAAAACGGAAAACAACCGTACGCTGTGGTTCGAACTGCCAGAAGCATCCATGAAATATGTACTGAGCAAAGGCTACATCGGTGTTGATGGATGTTCATTGACGATTGGTGAAGTTGAAGGCAACCGTTTTTCGGTACATTTGATCCCAGAAACACTGAATCGCACTCTGTTTGGCGCTCGTGAGGTCGGGGATGATGTGAATATTGAATTCGACCCT
Source organism: Vibrio minamisatsumaniensis (assembly GCF_050337445.1). Classification (NCBI taxonomy): domain Bacteria; kingdom Pseudomonadati; phylum Pseudomonadota; class Gammaproteobacteria; order Vibrionales; family Vibrionaceae; genus Vibrio; species Vibrio minamisatsumaniensis. The sequence continues at coordinate 26,050 of NZ_JAKJSY010000014.1, forward strand.
CAAACACAAGCGATAGTGGATACGGTTGAACGCGTTCTGGCGAATCAGAAATAGTTCGATTTGTCGCCGTTGACGATTATTGATAGCGGCGAATTTGGTATTTTCGGCCCTTCGTTCAGATCAAAAGAGCACATCAAGTGCTCTTTTGGGATTGTGGTGTACTCAATCAACCATTGGCATTATTTAGAACACTTGTTCGTCATCGGCATCAATCGATAGATTGATCCGATTTCGGACTTCGTCAACTTGCATATCTAAATGGATGGCGTGACAGCAAGCCGGGCAATCATCATAAAAGTCTTGGCTGCCGTTTGACGCATCGAGCGTTATGCTTATGCCATGCCCGCAATGAGGGCAAGAGACGTGTTTCTCGGTGTATTTGTGCATGGTGAACTCTCCTCACACTGACCTACGGTGATCGATACTAGAACGCTTGAATCTTCTGAATACATGCTTCAGTTTGTGCTAAATACTCACCGCCAAATTGATTGCAGTGATTAAGAAGATGGTACAAATTATAAATGTCTTTTCGATCAGGATAACCCACATCGAGCGGTACGACGCTTTGATAGCCTTCATAAAATGCGGGCGGGAACCCGTGAAATAACTCTGTTAACGCAATATCACACTCATGGTCACCCCAATAGCAGGCAGGATCGTAACAAATCGGGCCAAACGCGGAGTTAGCAACATTACCATGCCACAAATTGCCATGAAGCAAAGAAGGACTAGGGTTATGGCCCGCCAATTTCATGTTGACCGTATTGACGATATCGTCGATGTCACCAAAATCGATGCCTTTTTCTTTCAACAACTGGAGCTGGAAACCAATACGCTGCTCGGAGAAAAAACGCGACCATTTTTTATGCCACGGGTTAGGTTGAAGCGTACTGCCAATGTAGTTGTCTTGATCACAACCAAACTCTTTTTGCTCTCCCCACTGATGCAGTCGAGCAAGTTGTACTCCGAAATCATAACTATTGTTACTCGTTTCAAGCGGTTTCGTTGGTAAGTAATTGAGGATGATGAACGAACAGTCTTTAGCTTTACCGATCAGTACCAGTTCAGGGACATAGATAGTAGAAGTCTCTCTTAATAAACGAAGGTTCTCAGCCTCCATTTCAAATTTAGGTAGAAATTCTCGCTGGTTTACTTTCACAAAGTAGCGCTCATTACCATCACTAATCATGTAGCAATCGTTAATGTCACCACCAGGAACTTTAGTACGTTCGGTGATCGGAAAGTTGAATAAAAGTGTATCTGAAAGCTGTTGAGAAATGGCCTGCCACATAGGAAATCCTCAAAGAACTGTTAGTTTGAATAGCGGTGAGTTGATAGTGTTAGTCTAGGATAAATTTCAATAATTTATAGATGTACTGGTCAATGTTCTTGAGTCTTAATCCTGTTAAGGGCGAACCAATTGGTGGATCTGTGAACTCAAGCTGATGACATGCATTTGATTTAGCAAAAAAAATGGTCTGGCGATGATACGGAATTTGGTATAAATCTCACATTCAACATTGAGTGTCAGATTCCTGATTGGAAAAGTTCGGAAGGGTTGTTATTGTCTACGCTAAAGTTGAGCAAGTGAGAATGTTAAAGTGTAGGCCACAAAGACACGCTGTTCAGTCAGTATTCAAAGGATCAGTCAGCATTGGAAAGCCATTATATATTCGACGTTTAGGCTTTGTTTCTATATTGATGTATTTTTGACCTTACAGGCTTGCGAAGAGCATTTATATACCACTTTTTAGAAGAAAGTGGTGACAAATGTCTTCATTAACATACTATTAGCTTGAGACGTATTCGTCTGCTCTTGAGCTTAAAAACGGAGATTTATTGTGGTTGTAGAAACTGATGGCTATCTGGCTTTAATTGAGCACTTATCATTCAATCTGGATGTATTTACCAATGCCAAAGGGGATACGGGCGATGAAAGTGTTGAAGACATTGTCACCGACATGATTTCATCTAACATCATGGCGATTTTCGAACAGAACCCTGAACTGCACTCTAGTGTTCGTTTTCAGTTGTTGAAAGAAGCGGATGCGGTCGTTGCCGATTTAAGTGAAGTGCTTGCGGGGGTATGGGGCAAGAAAGCGACTAACGAGCAAATCGTATTTTTAGATGAATATATTGCGTTAGTGAAAAATCTATTTGATTCGGCTGTCGCAAAATACGACTAGATATCTCATCATCGTCCTGATTTTAAGCGTTGACGCTTGAGACTTGAGAGCTGACTCCAGCGTTTAGAATTCTTCATTTTAAACAAGGAGCTAGATTTAGGGTATAAGTAGAGTTTTGATGCTTTATATACGTCTAAACTGCCAAAATTTTGAAGCCCAATAAGGGTTATCTAGCCTGGAGATAATTACGCCCTTAGAGGTAGAGACATGTAGGAACTGTTTATTGCCCAGATAAACACCGACGTGTCTGACGTTCAATGAGGTTTTGAAAAACACCAAGTCACCGCTCATTGCTTGTTCATAGGCGATTTTTACACCTTGCTTACTTTGGTTTTTTGTCGTTCTCGGTAAGGTTTTTTGAGCGGCATCTTGGACTGCTATTTGCACAAAGGCTGAACAGTCAATGCCTTGGAATGATGTGCCACCAAAATGATAAGGTACACCTTGCCAATGCTTATATACTGTCATGTAGGCATTCGTTGTCATTTGCTCTGATTTTGATAGCGGTTTCGATAGAGCATTCATGTCTCTGTAAGGGATAGGCGTAGAGCTACAAGCAACCAAAGTCGTCAAGGTGACTATCAAAGCTAGTATTCTTTTTATTTTCATATGTCACTCTTCTAATAAAAACTAAAATCAAACGTCATCAACGGCTTCGAGTATACGAAACAAATTAATCATACTTATTTACCGTTACGTTGAACAATCACTGCTGGGTACGGAGCGACTTAACCTCCCCAATTTAGTAGTTTTACTTTACTTGGTTGGGAGGCGAGAAATGCGCGAACGGTTGACGCAGCATCAAATCCAACCGTTGCTCCTTACCATCTTGAATCTCGGGCACACCAATATGCACCTTATCGTGGCCTAGTTTGGGTTGAGCGCGGTAAGTCTTAAACCAGATGTCCCATACAGATAAGAAGAAGCCAAAGTTCGAATGCGTCTCTTTAACAATGACAGAGTGATGCACTCGGTGCATGTCTGGTGTCACGATCACTTTTCTCAACTGCTTATCGATCCACAGTGGTAGACGCGCATTACTGTGGTTGAACATCGCACTCGCATTAAGAACAATTTCAAATATCACTACGGCAATAACCGGGACGCCGAGAGCGACCACTAAACTCACTTTTATTAGCATCGAAAGTATCATTTCAATCGGATGGAAGCGAGTGCCGGTTGTCACATCAATATCGAGGTCCGCATGGTGAACTCGATGTAACTTCCATAACCAAGGCACACGGTGAAATACCAAGTGCTGTAGGTAAATGGCGCAATCTAACAGTATCACACAGATGACAATAGCCAGCGCTTTAGGAAGGGACAAGATATTGAATAAACCCCAGTGATGCTCTTGTGCAATGATTGAGGCTTGGAATGCAGCGATAGGGATAAGTGTGGCTAACAGAACACTATTCAAGGCAACTAATGCGAAGTTGTTCCCCCAACGAAACCACTTGCTTTGAGTCAGCGTTTTACGTGGAAAGCGACATTCCCAAAGCGCACACAATCCGAAAACGACAATAAAACAAATGAGACGCAGCAGTGATGGATCTTGCATGGGAATTCCTTCTATCATTATCAGGTTACTGTAAGTACAATCGTGCCACTTTTCTAGATCTATCGTTAATATTCATGAGAATTCACGCTTTCCACCGTTTATACCAACACCGTTTGTCTCTTGCTACCAAGCCGTTTAACGCACGGGGGTGTAAAGTCGTGCGATGCGAGTACTGTAAAATCAAGCAAGACAGTTGTCTGTGTGAACATCAACCCAATATAGATACCAACGTCGCGACCATGTTGATCTTATCAGACAACGAAATCATGAAGCCGAGTAATACCGGTCGATTGATCATGGATACGGTCAAGGACAGTTATGCCTATCTTTGGCACCGAACAGAACCTAATCAAGAGATGTTGGATATCCTTAACGATGAGAAATACCAACCCGTTGTTGTATTCCCTGAAGATTACACCGACGACAAAACGCGTGTGGTTCAAGATTTACCTCAAATGCGTGATTCGGATAAAACACTGTTACTTATCTTCATCGATGGAAGCTGGCGTGAAGCGAGACGCATCTTCCGCCGTTCAGAATATCTGCAACCTTTACCTGTCTTATCGATAAAGCCTGAATCGGTTTCCCAGTACATGATGAGAAAGTCAGACAATGAGCAACACCTTTCGACTGCCGAAGTCGCGAGCTTAGTGCTCCAACAGGCTGGTGAAGAAGAGGGGGCCAAGACTTTACAGCTTTGGTTTGAAGCATTTCGAGAAAGCTACATGTTAAGTAAGACGCGTTATAAGTCGAATCCGACTCAACCTTGCTTGAATGCCTTCATCGAACACAGTAAAAATGAGACGTCACTCTAACCTTTAACCGCTTTGTGCTGACTTGTTGTTCAAACAGACTCGATCACGAGATAAGTTTGTTATCTATCACGGTTTGTAGGGGGAGTGTTATGGATAATGCTCSTTAGTTGTTTTATTTAAACATTTTATTTACCCGAATTTAGGGAAAAATTGGAGAGATTTCATGTATTACGGCTTCGATGTTGGTGGCACAAAAATTGAGTTTGGTGCATTCAATGAGAAACTTGAGCGAGTAGCAACAGAGCGTGTACCTACGCCAACAGACGACTATCAATTACTGCTTGATACGATTGCAGGGTTGGTTCAGAAATACGACAGCGAATTCTCTTGCGAAGGTAAAATTGGCCTTGGTCTTCCTGGTATGGAAAACGCCGATGACGGCACTATGCTTGTCGTTAACGTACCCGCTTCAACAGGTAAACCACTGCGAAAAGATTTAGAAGCACTTATTGGCCGCAGTGTAAAAATCGAAAATGATGCAAACTGTTTTGCGCTTTCAGAAGCGTGGGATGATGAGTTGAAAGATGAACCCTCAGTTGCTGGCCTAATTCTCGGTACAGGCTTTGGTGGCGGTCTTATTTACGAAGGCAAAGTGTTCTCTGGTCGTAACCATGTTGCTGGCGAGCTTGGCCATATGCGCCTTCCTCTTGATGCATGGTTCCACCTTGGCGACAACGCACCGTTATTGGGCTGTGGTTGTGGCAAGAAAGGTTGTTTAGACAGCTATTTATCTGGCCGTGGTTTTGAGTTAATTTACGAGCACTACTTTGGCGAGAAGAAGAAAGCGATTGAGATCATTCAAGCGTATAACGAGGGTGAAGCGAAAGCGGCTGAGCACGTAGATCGTTTCATGGAGTTGTTGGCCATCTGTTTTGCCAACCTGTTTACAGGGCTGGATCCACACGTAGTTGCACTGGGCGGCGGTCTTTCAAATTTCGAGCTTATCTACCAAGAGATGCCCAAACGTGTGCCTAAATATCTGTTGTCTGTAGCGAAATGTCCAAAGATCATCAAAGCGAAGCACGGTGATTCAGGCGGCGTTCGTGGCGCTGCATTCCTTAACATTAAGTAATGGTGACTTAAGTTACGCTAGCTAAGGTTAGATAGTTACAAAGCACAAATAAAAATGCCGCAATCTCGAAAGAGGTTGCGGCATTTTTTATTGTTCAGTGTTTTCGCTTTTTAACGCAAAACAACAAGCTAGAAGCGATATATCAAGAAAAAGAGCCAGAGGGCTTACTTCTTTTTTTTACCCACACCAAGGTTGTCTTTTTGTTTCAAGGTAAGCTTAGTAAAGCCAAGCTTACGGAAGTAGTTGTCTTGGTAGTTGCGAACCGCTTTCGTATCTGAAATCAACTCAAGCTGTTGCTCAGTTTTGAGATACTCAGTGATGTCGATGCCTTCCGCTTCGGCAACTGCTTCTTGGATCGTGCGGTGTTCTTGTTTTGAAAACAGTAACTCTTTGTCTTCATCTTTGTAAGTGTACAGAATGGTACGAGCCATGGTGCTCTCCAATAGGATTATTACTTTGCGCGCACTCTACATAAAAACCGTACTTGGCTCAAGGTAATGGTAAGAAATCTTAAAATTATCGGTCTAACCGTTTAGCGTTATTTAAGTGTTTGCCTTTTAGGGGCTGAACAGGTTCGCTTTAACGATAAAAACCACAATCCAAGCCCCTTAACATCGACAGCTCTATGTGAGGGGGCTTCGTTTATGTGTTGGCAAAATCTGCTAAGTCAATGTCGTATCTTCGCTTTGAATTAAACGCGGCCTTGCAGAGGAATGATCGTCACTGTCTCACCCACTTTTACGGTATCAACCGCTGGTGAGATCTCGATTAAACAGTTTGCTTCACTCATTGAACGCAGAATACCTGAACCTTGTTTACCTGTTGTTTTCACTTCAAGCACGCCGAATTCATTCATCGAGAATACTCCACGACTAAATTCAGTACGGCCTTGGCGTGAACGCAGTTGTTCAGTGGCGACTGCGTTTGCTTTCACTGGCGTCCAGTTGGTTTGACCCTGAAGCTTACGGATCGCAGGCTCAACAAAGTTAATGAACGACACCATGACAGCCACTGGGTTACCCGGTAAACCGAAGAACGGTTTGTCTTCAATTTTGCCGTAAGCAAGAGGGCGCCCCGGACGCATATTGATACGCCAGAAGTTGATTTCACCCAGCTTATCTAACGCAAGCTTGATGTAATCTGCATCACCAACAGACACGCCACCCGAAGTCAGAACCATGTCGGTTTCAAGCGATGCAGAGTGCAGCACGTCGATCATCTTTTGTTCGTCATCTTCAATAATGCCGTAATCGACGATGTCACAGCCAAGTTTTTGAAGCATGCCGATAATCGTAAAACGGTTCGAGTCGTAGACAGAGTTGGGTTTTTGTTCGCTACCCGGCGCTTGAACTTCATCTCCCGTCGAGAACACACTCACTTTCACTTTACGCACAACCGGGCAGGTACCAAAACCTAACGACGCCATCATGCCCATTTCTGGCGCTTCAATGCGTGTGCCACGGGTAAAGACAGGTTGGCCGATCTTTAAATCTTCACCGGCCATACGGACATTTTGTCCAACCGAGATCTTAGCGTCAGGAAAGCTAACGGTGTCGCCATCTTGAACGGCTTGTTCGCGCATCACGACAACATCAACACCTTCTGGCATTGGTGCGCCCGTCATGATCTTAACCGCTTGACCTTGTTGAACGGTTTGCTGGTAGCTGTGACCGGCCATGACTTCCGCAACGATGTTGTAGCTGTCCAATTCTAGATCTTGACTACGGATCGCATAGCCATCCATCGCAGAGTTGGTATTTTGAGGAACATTGATTGGTGAGATGACATCTTCCGCCAATACGCGGCCATAGCCCTGCAACAATTCAACACTCTCAGTGAGATCGAGTGCGTCAATACTATCAACAATCTTTTGTTGGCCTTGAGAAACGGTTAGACCAGCAGGAGACAACGAATCACAACACACTGTGGGCGCTGTGTCTTTTGAAGATGAGCATGACACGGCTTTGCCTGTTGTAGATGAAAGGTCAAAGGACTGCGCGTAATCGATGATGAAATCACGAATCGCTTCTAAGTCGTTGATCGCCATTTGTGGTAGATCGGATTCAACTTGGCTGTCTGCCGCGATAGCAATAATGTTGTCATCGTTCGGGTACAACCAAGGTTTGCCCACTTCATCTCGATGCAGTTCGATTTTTGGGAAAGCGATGTTCTTACAGCCTTCCACCAAAATCAGATCAAGCGTGTTGGTATCAAAGCGAGTCAGCAAGTAATCAAAATTTGCTTCCGCCTCTGGCGTCTCTGTCATCATCACGTGACGGTTACGAGATGCAATCAACATTTGGTTCGCGCCCGCTTTACGTAACCGGTAACTGTCTTTACCCGGCTTATCGACATCAAAATCGTGGTGAGCATGTTTTAACACACCCACTTTTAAACCCGATTCAGTCAATAACGGCAGCAGAGCTTCAAGTACCGTTGTTTTACCTGTACCACTATAAGCAGCAAAGCCCAATAGAGGAAGGTTAGGGCGTTGTTTAGAATCTTTCATTATCGAAGGGTTCCGAATTGGGTGAGTTCTTCTGGCGTATTGAGATTGACAAAGCAATCTGGCGAGTCACTAAAGTCGACGTACTCAGTCACGCAGTCTTTGTACAGTAGGATGATTTTACGATCACCACGTTCCAAAAATGCTTCTAATTTTGGTAGGACACGCTTGTGGAATAGGGTGAATACCGGTTGCTTAAATTCGCCATCATGAGCGACAAGAATGTCACTGTTCTCTTTCACTGCCGCACAAAAACGTGTCACAAGGTCGCTATTAATTTGCGGACTATCGCAAGGCACAAATCCGACCCAATCTGTCGTCGCGTTTTTAAGACCGGCATGAATCCCCCCTAATGGCCCCGGGTAATCCGGGAAGGAATCAGACACAACAGGCGCAAAGGTTTGGTAACGGTCTAAGTTACGGTTTGCATTGATGGTGATGCTGACATTTTGTCGTGACAGCTGGTCGATAACATATTGAATAAGCGGCGACCCGTTAAGTTCAACGAGTCCTTTATCTTTTCCACCCATACGGCTGGCTTGTCCGCCGGCCAAAATAACCCAACTAGTTTGCGCTGGAAGCAACATAAATGTTCTCTTGTGCACTGTTTTTTTGAATAACTTTCAGAAGCGTTGATTCAGTCAAAGTGTTGTCTTTGATCCACCATTGCTTCCTACATAAATCGGTTAACGCATTGGCTTGATGGCTTGTGATGACCAAGCTTACGCCTCGTAAAAGGAGATCTTCAGCCATAATGACTAATCTTTCAATAGATTCTTTATCTAAAGAGGCGCTCGGTTCATCCATGAGCAAAATTGAGGGCTTTAAAATCCAAGCCCGAGCCATTGCAACGCGTTGGCGTTCCCCCCCTGAGAGGACAGAAATATGCTCATCCGCTAAGGTTTCTAAAGCGACCATTCTCAACGCGCTAATTATTTGAGCGCGCTTATCTTTTTGGCTCCCTTTATGAAATCTAATGCCGTAAGCAACATTTTGGTATACCGAACCATCAAAAAGATACGGTGTTTGGTGCAAATAGATGATGTTTTTAAATTTTGACCTTGGGAATAAGAGCTGGTGCCAGCTTTGGGTTGGAGATTGAATCTGTCCAGAACTTGGCTGGATTAAACCGGACAAAATTTTAAGTAGGGTCGTTTTTCCGACACCATTATCACCTTTAAGATAAATGGCATCGTTAGGACCAATTGATAATTCAGGTATATGGAATAAAACACGCTCCTTAAAGCGCATTGAGATTTGCTGTGTTGTTATTTTTATACTCATGACAGCGCTCCTAAGTTCTTAAATAGCCTTTTCCTCTCACACTAGAGAGAAAAAAGTTTAGCGCTAATGCCAAGGCAAGTAGGACCATTCCCAGTGCAACGCCTTGAGCGAAGGCCCCCTTATGGCTTTCCATTGCAATCGCTGTTGGGATATTTCTTGTCATCCCCATGATATTGCCACCAACCATCATTGAACATCCCACTTCAGTTACGATGCGAGAAAATGCGGCAATGGCGGCTGCCATTAAAGGAAAGCGTGTTTCCCAAATTAACGTGCATGCCACTCGAGTGGTTGAAACGCCGAGTGTACGAGCGGTTTCAACAGCACGACGGTCACTGGCTTGTAACGCGCCATGCATCATTGCAACCAGCACCGGGAAGCAGATCAGCATTTGGCCAAGTATCATCGCTTTTTGTGTGAACAGCAATTGCCAGTCACCCAAGGGGCCAGAACGCGACAACATCATGTACAACAGTAAACCGATCACCACGGTGGGGATGGCTTGGAGGGTGTTAATTATCGACAACAGTGACCATTTTCCTGGAAACTCGGTATAGGCTAAGAGGAAGGATATGATGATTGCAGGGACAATGACCAAGGAAATGGCGGATAAAGAGACACTAAAAGATACCGCAACGATTTTCCACAATTCGTTATCGAAACTCACCAATAAATTTAATGCATCAAGCGTTGTTTGCCATAAGGACATGGAAGCTCTCATTTCGGTCGACAATCAGTCTGAATGTGTTAATGACGTAATCATAGCTGACGCAATTCGTGCGAGGCATCATTGGTCAGCTATTGTGAGACAAAGGATCGTCTTAATTCAATTCCATTGGTAATAATGCTGTATTAATTATTCTGCGTTTGCAACAAACAACTGCTGACCTTGCAGTTTAAAATCGTTGATCAGCTTCTGCCCTTTAGGGTTAACAAGCCAGTCACTGAATACTTTTGCTGCGTTATAGTGGGTGGTTGGGTAGCGTTTAGGGTTAACCAGGATCACTTGGTAAGGGTTGAATAGATTTTTATCGCCTTGAAAAAGGATTTTTAGATCCAGTTTGTTTTGATAAGCCAACCAAGTACCACGATCCGTGAGCGTGTAACCTTGCATCTCAGAGGTCATGTTCAGCGTCGGTCCCATACCTTGACCAACACTACGATAGCCACCAAAGTTAGGCTCCATTTTGGTTTGTGCCCAAATGCCCATCTCTTTCTTGTTGGTACCTGAATCGTCACCTCGAGACAAGAATGTCACGTTGCTGTTTGCGATTACCTTGAAAACATCGATGACATTTTTTTGAGACGCAATTTTTGCAGGGTCACTCTTTGGTCCAACAACCACAAAATCGTTATACATAAGTTTACGAGGCAGAACACCGTAGCCTTTTTCAACGAAATCCGCTTCAGCCTTTGGAGCGTGTGTCATCACCAAATCAACATCACCATTCTCACCCATACGAAGTGATTTCCCCGTACCGGCAGCGATAACACCGACTTTGATGCCAGTATCTTTCTCAAACTTTGGTAATAGGTAATCCAGTAGTCCAGAGTTGTAGGTGCTTGTCGTGGTAGCCAGCTTGATATGTGTGGTGTCTTCAGCGCTGCTTGCTGTGTAACTGACGATAGATAGGGCTGCAATAGCTAGAGGAATTGCTTTCATTTTTATTCTGTCCATTCTGTTATAAATGAATGACATGCGCTCAGCTTTACAGGGCCGAAGAAGAGCATGCACACAAGATGCTAATTTTGTAATTAGAAATCATCACTTAACAAGCAAAGTTAGTGCCAATAAATAGTGAATCAAATTCTATTAAATTACTGTTATTTCGGACAAAAGTACGCCATTTATCTTGATAAAATGAATCAAAACATGAGCTAGGACAAAATGTCGCACACTGAGTATGTTGCACATGGGGTTAATTGGTACACTCTGTCCCAACTTTTCCTACTGGCTGTTCATTATGTCTTTATCTCGTTCAAATGTGTCAAATCTCAATTCAAATACATTGACTCAATATCAAGCATTTTCCGTCTTGGTTGTGGACGATGAGATCGGTATGCAGGCGATTCTCAAAAAAGCGCTCGGTAAATACTTTGGTAAAGTGTTGTGTGCAGGCTCCGTCGAAGAGGCCGAAATTCTGCGTAGCAATCAGCATTTCGATTTAATTGTTTTTGATATCAATCTTCCTGGTCGTTCAGGCATTGAGTGGGAAGAGGTTTTTAACGACACCGACCGAAAAGTGGACGTTATCTTTATGACGGGTTATGCCGACTTAGAGATGACGATATCAGCACTGAAGTTGGGGGCGTCGGACTTTATTCTTAAACCGTTTAATTTAGATCAAATCATTCAAGCTGTTCTGCGCTGTATGGACAAACGTTTAGACCAGCGAATGCAATATGCGCTTAAACGTGATGTCAGTCGGCATATTAAAACAGAATTGCTTGGGAGCTCTGATAAAACCAAACAACTTAAGCGACTGATCACCCAGTTTGCACCATCAAGAGCGTCTGTGCTTATCGAAGGAGAATCGGGGACAGGGAAAGAGTTGGTTGCCCGAGGTGTTCATGACGCCAGTAAACGTACTGGTCCTTTCGTGCCGATTAACTGTGGGGCAATTGCGCCTGAGCTTTTGGAAAGTGAGTTGTTTGGTCATACGTCCGGTGCATTTACCGGAGCTAAAAAAAACCGAGAAGGTCTATTTAGAGTTGCCAGTGGTGGTACGCTGTTTCTTGATGAGATAGGAGAAATGCCACTGTCCATGCAAGCGGCGTTATTGCGTGTTTTGGAGCAACGAACGATTCGTCCAGTGGGATGCGAGAAAGAAATTTCAATTGATGTGCGTGTCGTTGCTGCCACTAACCGTAATCTTCAACAAGAGGTCGATAAAGGGCATTTTCGTCGAGATCTATTCTATCGCCTGAATGTGCTCAAGATTGATGTTGCGCCTTTAAGAGAACGCCCGTCTGATTTGGTTGAACTGGTCCCATATTTTACCCACTTGTTATCGAGCGAGTTAGGGATGCCAGTACCTCATTGGGCACATGAAGACATTTTGGCTTTGCACCAATACGAATGGCCTGGCAATGTTCGTGAGCTTAAAAATTTAGTCGAAAGATGTATTTTACTCGATAAGCCGCCCGCTCACTATTGGCGAGAAATTAATGATAATGCAGCTCCTACGAGCCTATCAGTGACGGTGTCACATGGTGCTAGCATGCCGGATATGGGAAAGGCTAGCCCCACGGAAGGTTATCCAAATAATTGGACGCTTAAAGAAGTTGAAAAAGCACATATTGAGCAACTCGTGAGTTTCCATGATGGTAATAAGTCTGCGGCAGCGAGAGATTTAGGGGTGGCACGTAAAACGCTAGAACGTAAGTACAAAGATTGGAGCACAGAAGGTTCTGACTATGCCGATTAAACGGCCTTGGTGGCGAAAATGGGCGTTTCGATTCAAAACCATGGTGCGTTACCGCTTATTATTTTTGACCTCCGCTCCGATCATTCTCACGTTATGTGCGTTGGTGACGATTACTTTATATTGGTCAATTCATTATACGTGGCAAGGGGCGTTGATTGATGTTGATGAGCGTTTGGATGTCGCAGAAAATAGTATTCAGCTAATTCAAAGCCAACAGGCCTACAACGTTAAAGCTTTTGCTGAATCTTACCAATTCCGAATCAAACTCGCGAATCATGCTTCACAAGAAGACTTCGCCCGTTGGGTGTCTGAAAATAAGTCACGTTATCAGCTCGATTTTTTACGCTGGCGCAGTGTTGAGCATTTAACCAATAAGCTTCAATACCTTAACTTGACGCACAAAGAGTCGTTTTTCAGTGTATTAAATCAAGATGAACTTAACACTCTGGATCGAGATCTCGCGAAGAAAGCCGAAGTTCCGATGCTCAATGAACAGGGAGTAGAAACGAGAGGTTTAGTCAGTCGAACCGTCGTTTCTATTCGAGATGAGCATGACCATGTGATTGGTTTTCTTGACGGCGGAATCTTACTGAATAATAGCACTCAATTGGTCGATCAAATTAGCAACTTGATTTACCCGAAACGCGATGGTTTTAATCGCCGTGTGGGCACCATCACCGTATTCCTCGATGATCTTCGAGTCAGTACTAATGTGCCTTTGAGCAGTGAAGAAAGTGCCGGGCGTGCTATTGGTACTCGAGTTTCACATGAAGTTAATGCCAAGGTTTTAAATGAAGGTAAAGAGTGGCTAGATCGAGCGTATGTGTACGATGCTTGGTACATTACCGCTTATCAGCCGATTCATGATCAGTTTGGTAACGTGATTGGCATGCTTTATACCGGTTATTTGTTGTGGCCGCTAATAGAGACGTACTTAACCAATCTTGGTGAAATCAGCATTACTATCGTGTTGTTATTGTTGGCTTCTGGTTTCATTGTTCACCGTGGTGCTCGTGATCTTTTCAAGCCAATAGAGCGCATTTACAAAGTTGTCAAACTCGTCCAGATGGGGCAAGACAAGCGAATTGGTCCCCTTGGTTTGGATGATCAACACGAACTCACGCTGCTTGCGAAACAGTTTGATAAGATGCTGGATCTGTTGCACGAGCGCAATCAAGAGATACAGCAAGCCGCATTAGAATTGGAATACAAGGTTCATTCGCGCACAACCAGTTTGAAAGATAAAACCGAAGAGCTTGAGCGACATATTAAATTGCTTAACCAGGCTCGTGATCAGTTAGTGGTCAGTGAAAAGCTAGCAGCATTAGGTGAGTTAACCGCGGGTATTGCTCATGAAATCAATAATCCAACGGCGGTGATTCTTGGTAATGTCGAACTCATCAAGTTTGAGCTGGGTGAAGAAGTCACTTGTGTTGGTGAAGAGGTGAACGCCATCATGGAGCAGATTGACCGAATTCGAAATATCACCCGCAGCTTACTGCAATACAGCCGACATGGCGGTGTACAAGACGAAGTGACCTGGCAACACATCAACCCGATAATTGATGAAAGCATCACACTGGTCAAAACAGGCACTAAAAAGAAAGGCATCGTTTACGAATCCAAACTTAATGCTAAAACTTCGGTCGAAGTTAACCGAAACCAATTGCTTCAGATATTGGTTAATCTCCAGATGAATGCGATTCATGCGATGGACGGAGAGGGGACGCTGACGATCTCAAGCGAAGATTGGGTCGAAAATGATAAATCTCGTGGCGCAATAATTCACGTTGAAGATCACGGTTGTGGTATCAGTGAAGAACAGCTAAAACGGATCTTCTCGCCTTTCTATACCACTAAACGAGATGGAACAGGCCTTGGCTTATCGGTGTCGCAAAGTATTTTGAGTCAAACGGGTGGAGAGATTCGTGTTGAATCGGAGGTCGGTAAGGGGAGTTGTTTTAGTCTCTACCTTAAAAAGAAAGCGACACCTCAGTTGTTGGTATCGAACTTATGATCTCATTCAAATTGAGCTGCGTGTGTACCATGATACAGCGGTAAACGAAACTTACGGTGCCTCGATGTCGTCACACATAATTAAAAACACCTCCGTATGTTGGAGGTGTTTTTATTGGTCCTCAAGGACTCATTAGTATCGTTTAATCCATCTTCGTTCTATGATTGATGCGCCACAGATATCTTTGGCGGGGTGATATTGTGTTTTCTAAATTCTTTCATCACACGCAGAGTAATATCGGTTTCAAACAACTTCTCATACGCGGTATCTACGACATAAGCTTTACACGTTAGCTGTATCGCTAAGTAGTTATCCGTAATGGTCTGTTTAACCAGCACTGTGACAGGCTTTGGTAAATGGATATAACGACTGGATGAGGCCGCTTCTTGGATTAAATCACGGGCTAGGGTGATGTCTTCGTCCATTCCCACATAAAATGGAATCACGACCTGCATATCTAACGCGCCATAGTTACCACTGGTCGTGACTTCATTTAAGAACTTGTTGTTTGGAATCGTGATGATGTCATCATTCAACGTTCTCATGCGCACTGACCGTAAACCGATGGTAATGACATCACCATAATTGCCCTCAAACGTGACGCGGTCACCCACCTGAAAGGGTCTATCAATCATCACAGTGATACCCGCGATGAATGAAGCGGCCAGGTCTTTAAGCGCAAAGCCGATAGAGACAGCGAGCGTACCGCCAATCAGAGCAAGTATTTGGTCATTAATACGAAAGCTCATCATGAAGACAATAAGCCCAGTACTGACATAGATAAAGAACTGGGTAAACGACTGCAATTTTTGTAGCAACATCCGATATTGCACAAACTGGCTACCAAAGCTGGTCACCAGTGAATTTATGAACTTGAGCAATAGCCACATTGTTGCAATCACAATGATCGAGAAAAATACCCCACTCCAACGCACTAAGCTTGCAATCTTAGAGATGTTTTCTACGTTGACTAACTCTTCTGTCGCGTAAGTCGGGAAGCTGACCGCAGTCGTCAAGCAAATAAATAATAGGACAAATAATTTCTTCATTTTACTTCACCAATAAATGTTGACGGTCGAGAACGTTGGTTATATGGCGGAACCAATGGTCCGAGATCTTAGCTTTGTCTTCATTCCAACCAATGTAACCGCGACTTTCAAAGTAGCGCAGAACTCCGGTGATTTCGGCAATACTCAACTGAGTACATTCAGACAGCACTTCAGGGGACGCGATTTCGAGTTGTACAATAGAGCGTAATACCGCCAGCATCGGTTTTGGCATGTTTTCCAGTTCTTGAGCTTCTGGTACGTGGAACAAACGCACCACAGTTTGGCCTGTATCCTTGTTTCGATTTAGAGATAAACGGAAGAAACGCAACGCAACGGTAGGGTTGCCATCTGAGTAGTGCCATAGAATTCGATAGAAGCCCTGACGAGCGCGTTCCTCTTCTGTCATGTCATCTTGGTCCCACTGTTTGGGAACCACCAAGCCATCAAATGACAAGGGTTGATCTAACGTCATATTGATGCGACTGTTAAGAAGCTCACCGACTTGTTTCTCTGTCCAGCGTGGTAGGAAGCAAACTAAATCAAACAATAGTCGCTCACCCCGCGCTCTATCAACAAAGCGCCAGCTAGACTTGGCAATCGACATCACTATGCGGTGATTCTTTTTAGACCGGCGTAGTAAATTCGTTAGACGGATCAAATCCGACAGACCACCGACCATTGGTTTGACGAGGCGTTGGGCATTGTCAATGGCGATAAGGTAAGTGGTTTCACTCTTACGCAAGTGTGCCAAAATCTGAATCTCAGTCGCTTCTTCTTTTAAACCAATGCTAACGGCTAGATGCGCCAAGAATTCAGGGTAGCCTGCATAAGGGCAGCTGACGTAAACGGGTTCTGCATTCGAAACTTTATGAAGTAACGTATACAGTAAAGTGGTTGAACCCACACCACGTTCGCCCGATACAACGCATATTGCAGGACTATCAGACATCAAGTAGCGAGAAAGCTGTTTGATTTCATCGCCAGCGTAATCAATGAGCGTACTATCGATTGAACCCGGAAGGATGTAATCATAAGTTTGATCACCTTTGATTCGCACTAAATTCTGCTGGTTCTTATCAAGATCAGACTGCTTGGCCACCTCAATTCTAAATAAATAAGCCAAGGCTTGGCTGAACAATGTGTAATTGGAAAGCAGAGCCATAATTCGATGTTGGAAGTTATAAACCGTTAGCCACGCGATGCCGATTGCTGTCGCGATAATATTAAGCAGGAACGTGTCTTTCCGATTGACCGCCCAGTTGACCCAAACCGGATGATCGGAGATGTGCTGCAACGTATCGAATACTTTTGAACGCCATAATTTTAAAACCGAAACCGTAACTAAAACGAACCACAAGAACAAAGCACTGTAGATCCAATTGTAGATGGTGCCTTTACCTAGGGTGATACTGGATATTTGTAAGATCACCCCTGCGACAATGAAGCTCCATACATAACGTCGGATCGTCGACAAACGAAGTGCAATAACGGTTTGGTTTGACGTTCGACCAATACGGTAAGCCAACTCAAGAATAAAACTAATGGCGATTGAGCCACCTAAGATCCACCACGTAAATATTTCAAAGAAAATGAGGTGTTGCAGGCTTGGTATACTTGAAAGAATGCGCAGTGATATGGTGATAGCGACTAACCATGCGATAGCGCGATGGGCACGGCTTATATACCAAATTAGCCGAATCCAAAAAGCTGGCGGCTGTTTAGGCTCTAAGAAGTTAACTCGGAATAGTTCAATCAAACGTGCACTATTGGATAACCACCAAACTAAACAGAAGTAGGTGAAGAGTACTTTTAAGCAGGCCCAAATCACCGGAACTGGCGAAATAAAGATATCTTTAATCAATGCTTTAAAACTGCGAGTCTGGAAATAGACTAAGTATTCAATATTAAGCTGGGTTAGGTGCCACTCTTGTTTAAACTGAGTCACGCCAAAAGGCCCAAATCCCGTCAATTGTTCTTTATTCGCGGTCGTCGTTTGCTCAAGCAGTCGCTGCTTACTGACATTCAAACTATTTAGTGTTTTATAGCTTGATTCCACAGCAAACCATTGGTCAGAGCCACTATTTTCTCGGTAATCAAGAAGCTGCTGGTCAAAAGTTGTGATCTGTTGGTCTTGAACTCGGAGTACTTCAGTCAATAGAACACTCACCTCATGTTTATCGGATTCTTCCATAAACAGCGGATCAGGCAGTGCACTGATACGCTTAGCCAGATCGAGGGCGATGTTCGACACTTGAGGTTGTGATGGTAAGTCATAGTCCAAGCTGGCATGACTAGGCCAAGAGAGGATGGCCAATGTGAATAAAAAGAAGCGCAAAAGTGAACGCATAAAAGTCTCTTAGAATTATGAGGTTAGGAACACTATAGTGAGTTAATGTCAGTTTGTGAAATTTATCCCGTTTTTCGAACAAAAACTTTATTCTGATTTTGTTCGTTATAATCATGGGGTAGATCAATGTTTGAGCGCAAGATAATCGTCTAAATACCCCTTGTAAAAATGGGTTTGGTTATCGCGGTTTGACAAGCCGTATGCTCAATATTCAATATGTTCATCAGTGCTATTTTAACGCTAATTTCGACGGGGCTTGCTGTTTGGTTGCTATTGAAGAACGACGTTTATTCATAATAAAATAGCAAATCAAAAGTGTGATGGAGCTCAAACTATGATTTGGCTAGGTTATCACTCACTTAATGGCCAGTAATTGCAATCAATACTTGCAGTTAAAGCCCTGAACAAGTAACGTTGCGGCGTTTTTCACATTAAAAAGGTAATGGCATTGATCTCCACAGCAAATATCACCCAACAATTCGGCGCTAAGCCACTTTTCGAAAATATTTCAGTGAAGTTCGGCGAAGGCAACCGCTACGGTTTAATCGGCGCGAATGGCTGTGGTAAATCGACGTTCATGAAGATCCTATCTGGTGAACTTGAGCCAAGTGCTGGTAACGTAAGCTACGACCCAAACGAGCGCGTTGCTAAGCTAAACCAAGACCAATTTGCTTACGAAGAATTCACGGTAATCGACACGGTTATCATGGGTCACAAAGAACTTTGGGCTATTAAGCAAGAGCGTGACCGCATTTACTCTTTGCCAGAAATGAGCGAAGAAGACGGCATGAAAGTGGCTGACCTTGAAGTTCAGTTCGCTGAAATGGACGGCTACATGGCAGAAGCGAAAGCGGGTGAGCTTCTTCTTGCGGTAGGTATTGAAGAATCAATGCACTTCGGTCTAATGAGCGAAGTCGCACCGGGTTGGAAACTTCGTGTTCTATTGTCTCAAGTACTGTTTGCAGACCCGCATATCATGCTGCTTGACGAACCAACGAACAACCTGGATATGGACACCATCAAGTGGTTGGAAGATACGCTAAACCAACGTAACTGCACAATGATCATCATTTCGCACGACCGTCACTTCCTAAACTCGGTTTGTACACACATGGCTGACCTTGATTACGGCGAACTTCGTCTATTCCCAGGTAACTACGATGAGTACATGACAGCTGCGACTCAAGCGCGTGAGCGTCTATTGTCTGACAACGCTAAGAAGAAAGCACAAATTGCTGAACTTCAAACGTTCGTCTCTCGTTTCTCTGCTAACGCATCGAAAGCGAAGCAAGCAACGTCTCGTGCTAAGCAGATCGATAAGATCCAACTTGATGAAGTTAAAGCGTCTAGCCGTCAAAACCCATTCATTCGTTTCGAACAGTCTAAAGAGCTATTCCGTAACGCACTTGTGGTTGAAAACCTATCTCAAGGTTTTGAAGAAGACCTATACAACAAGTTTGACGGTATTTTCGAAGTCGGTGAGCGTGTTGCGATCATCGGTGAGAACGGTGTGGGTAAAACAACGCTGCTGAACACACTGGCTGGCGCTCTTGAGCCTCGCACTGGTGAGTACAAGTGGTCTGAAAACTCAAACATCGGTTACTACGCACAAGATCACGCACACGATTTCGAGACAGACATGAACTTGTTTGACTGGATGAGCCAATGGCGCCAAGAAGGCGAAGACGAGCAAGTTGTTCGTGGTTTCCTAGGTCGTATGCTATTTGGTCAAGACGACATTAAGAAATCGGTAAAGGTTATCTCTGGTGGTGAGCAAGGTCGTATGCTTCTTGGTAAGATCATGATGCATAAACCAAACATCCTGCTAATGGATGAGCCAACAAACCACATGGATATGGAATCGATCGAAGCGCTTAACTTAGCGCTTGAGAACTACAAAGGCACCTTGTTCTTCGTCTCTCACGACCGTGTATTCGTAGATTCGCTTGCAACTCGTATCCTTGAAATCAAAGATGGCAAAATCAACGATTTCCGCGGTACTTACGCTGAGTTCTTGAAAGCACGCGGCTAATACCGTGTAGCAAGAGCTAATACGTAATAACACGTTAGAACGTATTCAAAATTAGAAAGGCCTCTATCTTAGCAATCAGATAGAGGCCTTTTGTTTTTCCATACCGCATAAATCAACTAGCTTGCGTTAATCACTAATCACTAATCACTAATCACTAGTACTTAAACTGCGCGACAATCTTCTCTAGCTTCATACTCACACTCGAGACTTGTTCACTGCAACGTACTGATCCAGAAACCACGGTATAGGTATCACTGGCAAGGTGAGCGATATCCGTAATGTTTCGGTCAATCTCAACCGAAACCATCGATTGCTCTTCGGACGCTGTTGAGATCTGACTGTTTAAGTCGAACATCTCGCCAACTTGGAAGTGTATTCCTTCTATCGCATTCACCACATCTTTGGTTTGGCTTTTCACCAGCTCAGTTTGTTCTAAGCTCGCTGTCATCTTAGCGACAGTCTTGTCTATTCCAGTGGTTAAACCATGAATCGTGGATTCTATTATCACTTTGATACAACCCAGGATGTTGCAACCGATGAACACCAATAACAGAGAAAGCAGAGCGACGATAGCTGCACCAAACAGATGTAACATGTTTTGTGTGTTTCTAACTGCCGCTGTAATCGCTTGGCTTATCTCATTCTGCACTTCTTCAATGGCTTGTTCTGTTTGATGAACATTGCTACGTAAGGCGCCTCTAAGCCCCAACTCTGCAGACAAACCTAGATTGCTGTTAGCAACCAACAGAGTTTCAACCGCAGCCTTATATTCGGAATAGGCTTGTTCAGTCGCAATCGAAGTTTGGGAGTAGGGTTCAAACTCAACAAGAGCATTGGTTAACGCTGCATTCGTTTGGCTATTAATATGTGTGAGGTAATGGAAGTCTTTTTCAATCAGCTCTAACAACGCAAGTTCCAGTGCCAAACTTGATTCTGATTCGATTGCTGACTTCAGCGCTGTTCTTTTTCCATCAAGAGCGGCGACAAAGCCCAAAGGTGGGGTGGTGCGTTCAATGTCGTTCACTTGAACGACGATCTGGTGGAACTGTTTCTGGTACTGATGAAGAGTATCGGAGATCTTCGTCATTTGATCGGTCAGGTGAAGTTCATGCGAGGTTAGGGTTTGGTTCAACGTCACCAATCTTTGATTCAATGTGTCGGCGGTTTTATCGAAACGCTCTGCGTATTTTTGATCGTGGCGAGCAAAAAGTCTTTCTCATGTCGCCTAAGTGTTAATAAATCGACTGAGCTTCTGAGGTTTTCGGTTGCAGCGATCTCCAATGATTCCAATTTATCTAAGCTAAACTGCTCTTAGATGGCATAGATAAAAACAGAAATGAACAGGGTGAGGTTGATTAAAATAAACTTACTGCGAATAGAAAGAGACAGCAAACGATGCTGAGGTTCTGATGGATATGCAACCAATATCCTATAGGGTTATTAAAGCAAGGTCGGTTGGTGGGGAAAGCAACTTAGTCGATGATATGCACCAACTTGACGATTAACTTAGTAATTTGAAGAGTCTAGTTTGCTGGATAAGATGACGTTAAGCACATGAGATTAGATGCGAAAAGAAAAAGTCCTCATTAACACTCATGTCGGCAGTCTTTGAAATTGCAGGCATCGTATTAAGTGAGGACTTTCAGTTATTTTAAGTAGTTAGCTTACTATCGAGTTAGCAGTTGTTAGTAACTTTACCGATCAGCTTTATTCGTTTTGTTCATCGAGAAAGTCGGTGTGTTCTAACCACAGCGCATTAATGATTCCAAACGCGCAGGCGAGTAAGACGCCCAGTACCCAACATAAATACCACATAGGTTATCCTCCTATTTCATCTTTAATTAATACAGTGACGAGCTGTTATCGTGAATATATTGACTGTCTAGTCGACCGAACATTTTGTAGTAACACCAGATTGTGTAACCCAAAATAATTGGCACCACGATAACTGCGACAACCGAGATAATGCTCAGTGTTAACTCACTCGATGTTCCGTCCCACAGCGTTAAGCTATGCGATGGCATCAAGCTAGATGGCATGATCATTGGGAATAGGGCAACGCCCGCTGTCGTTATGATGCTTGCTATCGATAAGCTCGAAGAAGCGAAGGCCAAACCAGCGCGGTTAAGTCGAGTCATCACTGCGCAGCTCAGCATTCCGATGATGCCTAGTGCAGGAATTCCCCAAAGTACCAGATAGTTTTCGTAGTTATGTAGCAGTAAGTCATCAAACTTCATGACATGTTTTAATAACGGGTTTGAAACACCATCAGTCACAACTGGGCTAGTAATCAGGTAACCCGGAAGTGTATACGCGTATATCCCACCAACAATAAACAGTCCGACAGTGACAAGCGCCATACATACGATCACTTTCTGCGCACGTTGTTTTAAATCACCCGTCGTTTTCATCTGTAGGAATGCCGCGCCTTGTGTGACAACCATCGCCAAGCTCACCAAGCCACATAGCAGTGGGAAGGGCGTGAGTAGATCCCAGAAACCACCTTGGTATGACATCATTAGCAATTCGTTAAATTCAAACGGAACGCCAATCATCAAGTTACCGAAACCAACACCAAAGATAACCGGAGGAATGAAGCCACTGACGATAAGTGCAATATCACAAGCTTTCTTCCATTGCGGGTTGTCGATTTTAGCGCGGTAATCCATACCGAGCGGTCTTAACCACAAGGTCGCCAACACGATAATCATGGCCAAATAGAACCCGGAGAACGCAGCCGCGTAGATTGCAGGCCATATCGCAAAGATAGCGCCACCCGCGGTAACCAACCATACTTGGTTGCCATCCCAGTGAGGGGCAATCGAGTTAATCATGATTCGTCGATCAACTTCCGACTTCCCTAGAACAGGGAGCAACGCCGCAACGCCCATGTCGAAACCATCGGTAATGATAAAACCGATCAACAACACGCCAATAACTGCCCATGTAAACAGGCGAAGATTTTCGTAATCAAACATCTGAATTCCTTAATGAAGGTCGATAGTTTTATCTAGCTGACGCGGTGCGCTTTGCTCACCTGTAAGGGCTAGATCTTGGTTTGATTGCTCATGGTGATAGCGACCTGTTTTCAGTGCGCTCGGGCCCATTTTTGCAAACTTAACCATCAGGAACATTTCTACAATTAAGAACGCGGTGTAGAACAAGTAAACCAATCCGATAGAGATCCATAGACTTGAAGCGGGTAGATTAGAAGCCGCCATATTTACTGGCAGAATTTCACCAATAGCCCAAGGCTGACGACCATATTCCGCAACAAACCAACCAGCTTCACAAGCAATCCAAGGAAGTGGAATCGCGCATATTGTTGCTTTCAGTAACCAACGATTGGTACCAATCTTACGACGACAAATTTGTACGAATGAAAGACCAATGATGGCAAACATCAAGACGCCACATACCACCATGATGCGGAAGCTCCAGAATAGAGGGGCAACCGTTGGGATTGTGTTTTTGGCTGCTTGTTTGATCTGTTGCTCCGTTGCATCCACCACGTTATCGCTGTATTTCTTAACCAGTAATCCATAACCTAAGTCATGTTTAACCGATTCAAAATCATCGATATTTTGTTGTGATTTATCACCAGAGCGCAGTTTTTCTAATAGCCCATAAGCTAAGATGCCGCTGCGAACACGTTCTTCGTTCTTTGCCAATAGATCATGAATGCCTACAACTGGCGTATCCAAAGAACGCGTCGCGATAATACCCATCACGTAAGGGATCTTAATCGCGTAGTCCGTTTCCATGGTTTCTTGATTCGGGAAGCCGAACAGTGTGAATGAGGCAGGGGCTTCTTCTGTGTGCCATTCAGCTTCGATAGCCGCTAGCTTCACCTGTTGAACATCACCCAATTCATAACCAGATTCATCACCTAGCATCACTGTCGACACAATCGCAGCCATACCAAAAGCACTTGCGACTGCAAATGAACGACGAGCGAACGGTAAATCACACCCTTTAAGCATGTAGTAAGCACTGATACCCATGATAAATAGCGCGCCGGTTGTGTAACCTGCCGCAACGGTATGCACGAACTTCACTTGAGTCACTGGGTTGAAGATCACTCCAACGAAGTCTGTCATCTCCATACGCATGGTTTCGAAGTTAAACTCTGCGCCCACCGGGTTTTGCATCCAGCCATTGGCCATCAGAATCCACAGACCAGAGAAGTTCGAACCCAACGCAGTCAACCACGTTACCGATAAGTGCTGACGTTTAGAAAGCTTGTCCCAACCGAAGAAGAACATACCGACTAAGGTTGATTCCAAGAAAAACGCAATCAAGGCTTCAATGGCGAGCGGAGCGCCAAAGATATCGCCTACATAATGCGAGTAATAAGCCCAGTTAGTACCGAACTGGAATTCCATGGTTAAGCCGGTAGCAACACCGACAGCAAAGTTAATACCAAACAACTTACCCCAAAACTTGGTCATGTCCTTGTAGATGGTTTTGTTGGTCATGACATACAGCGATTCCATCACTGCGAGTAAGAAGGAGAGGCCTATAGTTAGGGGGACGAATATAAAGTGATAAAGAGCGGTACTTGCGAATTGAAACCGCGACAGATCAACGACATCTGTAAGCATAAAAACTCCTTCCCGCCACGAGTGTGACGGGTAAGATAATGGAAAATAAGATGATAATTAGAGAGAACTAATTAAGGGTTTTACATGTAGCTGTGTGAAAAGAATCTATTACCAACGAAGTGCTTTGTTTTGTTTTTTAGAGAACTGTTTACGTAGCCAGTAATCTGCACTCACGTAACGGCCACCACCGTAAACAAGCAGTACTAACAGCATCACGAAGTAGGTGCCTGCGAACTCCATACCGTTGTTCAGCATTACCGGGTCGCCAAGTTCTGTGATGTAGTTGTAACGACCTGGGAAGTTAACCGCGAGCCATTCGATGAAGCCGTTAAGACGAACGGTTGCTTCCATACCACCAGTCGCAATCGCATCCCAACCGTGTTTCCAGTGAACCATTGCACTTGCTACGCTCATCATGAAAATCATTGGAATCGAGATAAAGCGAGTAAACAGACCTAACGCGATACAGATACAACCTAATACTTCGGTCGCTGCCGCTAGGAATGCCAGTAGCTCAGGGAAGGGAAGGTTAAGACCACCGTCGGCTGCTGAAGCACCAAACCATGCCACTGTTCCCGAGAAGCCCAACACTTTAGAGCGTGCACCGACGTAAATCACCGGAATCAAATAAAGACGTACTGAAAGCAGTACTAAGTAATCGTATTGTTTGCATTTTTCGACAATAGCGTCGTACCAGCTGAGGGCTGACTTAATCATAATTTTTCTCCTAAAGAGTGAACGCCAATCAGTTCAACTTCACTGAAATGTTCGACCCAATTAATAAACTCGAATCTCGCCAATTGTTGAGCAATTATTTGTTTTATATCGGCTAAAGAACGATTTGGTTGTTGTTGAATTATTTGAATAATCGCAACATCAATTTCTCTTAGTTTTATCGTGTTGACGCGTTGGTCACGGTCGCGATAAATCGCGTAATAAATGGGGTGTCGCCTTTGTGTTAGAAACGTCAGTGACTCACCATGAACAAGGAAAGGTACCTGTACGAGCTTCATCGTACTGTTGACTAACAAACCCAATTGAAGCTGTTGTTCATCAACACGAAGGTCACCCGCCCATGACATCGGCAATACTTGCTTTGAAGCGTCAATTTCAACGCAAAAGGCACACCATTCGTACTCCAACACCGCTAGCTGGTCGGCTGTAAGATCATGACTCGCACTCAAAGTAGACAAATCACTCAGATTAGACATACCCATTGGTTGAGTGCGACGCTGGATAAAGCTAACAAACTCAGTGGCTATATGATGAAACTCTGGCTCTGAGGCGTAATGCACGACAACAAACTCATCAACCAATATCAGTAGTTGGTCTTGGTCGACTTGCTGACAAAACAGCGGGAATGTGTTGTTCAATACACCAAATACGTTATCTCTAATGAACTCGCTGTATCGACACACTGCGTTGTCTTCAAGTGGCGAACGTATCAGTGCGGTTAGTGCGTGTGTTTGAGTGATCATCATGCTAGGTGGGTTATGCATAAACCAACTCCTGATTCATTGGGCGATGAGCAACACCAGCATCTAGAACCTGACTGTGCATCGTTCGTAATTCCTCAGTCAGCACGACCAAAGGCGGAACGTTGTTGTCTCTTTCGAGCAATAACGGTTTACTGCCATGAATAGAGAAGGTGTAACGCGCCAAGTCAATAACCGCTTGCTGTACCGGCATACCGTGGGTATCAATCAGCGATTTTTTACTTCCCCCTGAGCCATCACTTTCAACTAAATGCCCAGCAATGTGGTAATAGCGAATAGCATCGCTTGGTAAAGCCTTAAGCATTTCAGCGGCATCAAAGTGGTGGTTCTGACTGTTCACGTAGAGATTGTTGATGTCGACCAACAACTCACAGCCACTACGCTTTGCTATTTCAGCGATAAACTCACCCTCAGGCATCTCATCTCCGTAGTTGTGGTAATAAGAGATGTTCTCCATTACCAAAGGACGTTGAATGATGTCTTGGACTTGCTTGATTCTGTCCGCTAAATAGCCGATGTTTTCTGCGTGACGTGGCACGGGTAACAGTTCATACAGATACCCTTGGCTGTCTCGAGAGAAGCTCAGATGCTCGCTGTATACCTGAATATTCAGTTCATCGAGAAATTGACCAACCTGACGTACAAACTTCGTGTTAAGCGGCTGACAATCTCCAATGGATAAGCTTAAACCGTGTGCGATCAAAGGGTATTGCTTCGCTATATCCTGTAGTTGTTCGCGCTTAAGACCACCTAAGCTAATCCAGTTCTCGGGAGCCAGTTCCAGAAAATCAATATCAGGATGCTTCGGGGAACGAGCGAGCAGTTCAATATGCTCACTGCGTAGCCCAATGCCTTTGTCTGTATTCTGAATGGTTCGCACTTTATGGTTTAACTCGCTGCTTTTAGGGGCTTGGTCATTTGATGCTAAAGCTTTGGCTTTTAAAGCTTTGGTTTTATGCGTTTCTACTGGCCACATACTCCACCTGTCACCTTGCTATTCGCCGTTAAGATGCGCTCTTTGCTTGGCGAGATACCTTCAGCCGTTAAGCCACATTTCCCGTCGCGAGCACGCACTAAACGGTCTTGAGGGTTGCTTGTCAGTTCCGCTTTTTCGAAGCGTTTTTCTGTACCACATTTACCCGCAGCACATTTACCACCGTGTCCTGAAGATTGTTTAGCTTCAACAGGGGCTTCGGCAGGTGCATCAGCAAATGCCATTGCAGAGTTAAGGCTAATCACAGACGTGATCGCGATTGATAGGGCGATTTTGTTGTTCATATTATTTCTCCTTTACAGCAGACATAGGGAAGCTCGCTAAATCACGACCAGACATGATTGGTCCGTCGTAGTATTCGCGTACAATTTTGATTGATTCAGATTTGC
This sequence comes from Vibrio minamisatsumaniensis, assembly GCF_050337445.1. Lineage (NCBI taxonomy): Bacteria > Pseudomonadati > Pseudomonadota > Gammaproteobacteria > Vibrionales > Vibrionaceae > Vibrio > Vibrio minamisatsumaniensis. The sequence goes on from NZ_JAKJSY010000014.1 coordinate 53,830, forward strand.
GCTTAAGGCCTAGACCCATCCAGTGGTTAAGTACCAACATTTTTGGATTGATCTCTTTCGCAATTTCACCAATGACAGAAGGCTTAGCGTGCATGAATGTCGAGACACCATCGGCTTGTTCATGAATCGCCATTGGCATCATCATGATGTCGGCGCCACGAGCGAAGTCTAAGAATGCAGGGTTGCTACCGTTTTGGTCAGCTGAAATCACCATCACGCCTTCTTCACTTTCAATTCGGTAAGCGAGACAAGGCACATCACCATGAGGAATACCCAGAGCAGTGATCTTCAAACCATCTTTTTCGTAAACAACGGTTGGCACTGTGGATTGATAGTCAACATCGGTAAGATTGACTGGGAATAGGCCATCGGTTCCATCGTATAAGCCAGCAAGGTAAGCGTATGCGCCATGGTCTGGGTCAAAGTTCGCTGCGAAGTAACCGTTAAGGCTAGGGAAGGCTGAACCTGCGGCTGGACCTGAAATCTCCAACGCCTTTTCACGTTCAAAAAAGTAGCCACCTTTAAGAAGAGCGGGCATGTCATTGACGTGATCGGTATGGAAGTGAGTGATACCCATGAAATCTAGGTCTTCAAGTTTTGCACCCGCTTGACCGAAACGCAGGTAGACACCGCCACCGGCATCAATCATGATTCGTGATTTGCCTTTCCACCATACGATTTCACCTGATGATGCACGTAGGTCATCCGAGATAGGACCACCCGAACCCAGTATTTGTAATGTAAAGTCGGTATCGACCGGCTTAAGTTCAATTGCGTGACAGTTGGCGCCCAAGGTCAATCCAAGAGCTATTGCTAAAGCTTTTAAAGGCTGTTTCATATTGTTATCCAATTCTTTTTTCTTATGTGTTTTCTTCGAAGTGAGCATTCAAAGAAGTGAAACTTTCGCCAAGCAGCACGATAAGTGCGTGCTTCGTTCTGTTCACGGAGCATAAGATAAAGAATTGTTAACGTTTGGTATATCTAGTAATTTTGAAATCAACGTTAAGTAAAACTAAACACCAATATTAAGCGCGTTCTATTGCTGAAATAATGTGCAGAAAGGGGGATAACAGCGAACTGGCTGTAAAAATTGTGGGATTAAATGATGGAGTAAGCAGAGGGAGTGCTAAGGAGCGTAAATGGAATAAAAGAAAAGGTGCCAGCCTTCGCCTACACCTTATATAAGTTCACCAGAAAACTAGCTTTAGATAGCATTTTCTTTAGAGAAGTTGGCCTTTAAAGAACTTACGCTGATTGTTCGCCTTTTACATCAAAGTCGATCTTGTCTGCCCCTGTGAACACTTGGAAGCGTAAACCTTTAGCGCGAGCAATCGTTGTGATGCCGAACTTCTTAGCCAAGTCTAAGCCCATTTGCGTCACGCCAGAGCGCGATAGCAAAACAGGGATACCCATCTGAGCAACCTTAATCACCATCTCAGACGTTAAACGGCCTGTGGTATAGAAGATCTTGTCTTCACCGGTCTCTTTGTTAAGCCACATCTCACCAGCCAATGTATCAACGGCATTGTGTCGGCCAACATCTTCAACAAACGATAGAACCTTGTCGTCTTTGCAAACCGCACAACCGTGCACTGCGCCTGCTTTCTTGTAGGTATCGTTGTAATGCGTCAACGCTTCAAGCGCTGTGTAGATTTCAGATTGCTTAATCTTGTTTTGAGGCACTTGGTAATCTTCCAACTGCTTCATTACGTTGCCATACATGGTGCCCTGACCGCAGCCAGAAGTTACTGTCTTCTTCTTAAGCGCTTGCTCAAGTTGGCTCGTGTCTTCTTTGGTGATCACCGCAGCAGAGCTGGTTTCCCAATCGATGATAATAGATTCAACTGCTTCCGGATCAGAAAGGAAGCTTTGGTTTTTCAAATAGCCTAATACTAATGACTCAGGACGTGAGCCCAATGTCATTAACGTTACGATCTCTTTCCAGTTCAACATCACGGTAAGAGGGCGCTCACACGCGATCTGTTTGGTGAGCTTTTCGCCATATTCATCAAACACTTCAACTTCGATTGTCTGAAGTGGGTTCTCACTGGTTTTTATTATGTTGGGTTTTACCACAGTCATTTCCTACTTAATGAGATAGCGATTTTATGAGATAAGAAGTCAACAAGAGCACTAAAGCTCTCATTCAGTAATGCGCTAGTTTGTTAGTTCGTTTTCGATTATCGCTCCGAACATGTCATAGTTCTGAGAGTAGCGTTTGCAAATCTTATTCCAAAATAACGGGGATTGATGGAAACATGAAGCATTAGATTAAAAAAGCGCAAAATATCAGAGTTCACCGGGCGGAGTTGTCTGAAATAACCAGTATCAACTAACGTTATAGTGACAACTTGATAACGAACGCTGTAGATACGCTCTTGGGAGTGACCTCTATTGGCGTGTTTATTGCTTTATAAGGTTAGATGATTGCACACAGTACAAAATGTCCTAAATGCATTCAGACCAAAGAAAATCAATTGGGTAAAGTATGTCTCAGATAAAAGAATTCAAAGAGCACTATGAAAAAACAGAAGCTTCTTGGCCAATCGGTGTCCAAAGAGTAGAGAAAGAGATCAAAACAGGCATCTGGGTCACTACACAATGGGAATTGACGGGGTTTGAACTGTCGCCAGAAGACGATACTCAAGACGTTTGTTTACTCCAATTACATAAAGACGAGCGTACCGACTATCGATTCAACTTAAGCTCTCAGCGGCCGAAGCTTTTTTTGGTGATGGATAATGTCGACTCGGGTGTTAAGCCTGTGATTCAGTTACTTACAGCATCACAAACCGTTGCAGGACAATACATGGACGGTGACAACCAAGTCCTTTCATACGACATTCCGTTACCTGTTCAAGCTTGGATGGAAGCCTTCATCGGTCGTCATGGTGAGTTATTAGAAGCGAGACGTAAAAAACGTAAAGGCGCGGGTCGATCAAATGGCAACTAACTTCTTTAGCCGTTGGTCGCAACGAAAACTTGATCAATCGACCGACCAACCATTAGAAGCGCAACAAACGCTTGAGGGAACTGAGCTTACTTCCGCTGAGGCTTCGTCTGCTGCTTCATCTTTAGACGCACAAACATCGGAGTCATTACAGCGTGAGACTTTAGAAAATAGTGCTTTAGAAAATGAGTCTCCAGAACACAATAAAGACGCTCACGCTGTCGATTCTCACGCGATTGACTCTCAGGAGATAGCATCAGAAACGACTGAAGACTTGTCTGTTGCTCAATTATTGGTGTCAGAAGCCTCAGAAAGCGTAAAAAAATCGGCATTGCGTAAATTATTCCTCTCAGAAGAGTTCAACGTTCGTGATGGTTTAGATGATTACGACGACGATTACAGTAATTTGACGTCTCTTTCTAAAGGGGTTGCTGAAACCTTGCGTGATTGGGTTAAAGACAAAACGGAAGAAGAAACCACAGCAGAAGAAGAGCAGGTCATTGATAATAAAGATGAAGGCGACGTTTTAGATAATTCTGGAAGCGATCTTGAGGTGTCGGAGAATGAACTTGAAACTTCAGAAAGTGCCGAAATAACCGAACAAGGAAGTGAACTGTATAAAAATACAGTTTCAGATGTTGACGCTACAATGTCAGACGAAGCTGACCTGAACGAGATGGGACAAAATATACCACACAAAGAATAGGTACATTTTGACTAAACACTCAATGAACCGCTTGCGACAAAATGTCCCAAGCGGTTTTTTTATCGTCAAAATAGAGGTTAAGTCGTACTAATTTACTGAATAGTAAGGATAAATAATCTGGCATGGCATTTGCTAAATATTGCTAATCATCAACTGTATTGTAGATTGCCAAGTTAAGTCGACGGAACAACAAATCGCTAACCAAACCGTGAGTTGTTAAACGATTACTCAGCAAGTTCGCTAACGCTAACTACAATGAAGGTTGAACAGATTCTCCATGTCCAAAGATGGAACTGAGCAATGCTTAAACAATTATTAGAACAAGCAACTTCAAATAACGCTAAAGCAAGGCTGTATGCATTTGAGAATACAGTTGAGTTAACCAATCTAATTCCACCGACCGTAAGTTACGAGAGCGGGGGAAATACACTCATCATTGGTCCAACAAAGATCATTGAGAGTGCAGCTGCACAATTACCGCAGCTTACTAGCCTGACTTTACTTTCGACTGACGGGGAGCTTTCGAGTGCCGCCGGGAATCAAACCCATAGTCAAACATCAAACGAGATTTACTACGCGAACTCAGTTCAAGTGTCTGGTTTCCTCGGTACATTCGAAGTTCTTATCGAAAGCAAAGGTCGAACCAATAACCTAGCGAAAGTCGCGATTAATCACGATTGTTTCGATGTTGTGCTAGACCTATGTCTGAATAGCTGCATGACAGAAGAAGTGCCTGTACCGGGTTATTATCCAGTAGGCCGAGGTTATCCAAAACTGACAGAAGCACTGGAAGAGATCCCAACACTGATGGGGACATTCGATAAGCCTAAGTTCTTCCGTTTAGACACCGACCTTTGTGCGCACAGCTCTCGTGGCGTAAAAGGTTGCGAGCGTTGTGTTGATGCTTGTCCTGCTGGCGCACTGTCGAGTGAAGGTTCAGATAAAACGGGTCACAAGATCGAAATTAACCCTTACCTATGTCAAGGTGTGGGGACGTGTGCAACAAGTTGTCCGACTGAAGCGATCTCTTACGCATTGCCGAATCCTGACGATACTCAAAAGTTCATTGAACGTACGCTAGCCAATTATGAGCAAGCAGGGGGATTGGATCCTATCGTGCTTATCTGTAGCTCGCGTCATGAAACCTATAATGTGATGGCGTTAAAGGCTCTCCCAGAAAACGTCATTCCGATTGTGGTAGAAGAGCTGCCATCTGTTGGTATTGATACGTGGTTTGCCGCGCTCGTGAATGGCGCAACTCAGGTTTTGTTTGCGGCTTCTCACTTTATGCCCGAAACCATCATTCGTGTGCTGAGTAACGAAGTCGGGATCGCTCAAGAGCTTCTTGATCAAATTGGTATCCCAAAAGAAACCATCGATATCCTTTATTTAGAATCGCTTCGTGAAGGCCCTCCTACACTGTGCGTGGATTCATTCGATCTGGCACTTGGTGAGCTTCAAGGCAATAAACGCCAACGCCTATTCACAGCACTGGATGCGATGGCATCAGCTCGCATTCCAGTTGAAAATGTGGTTGAACTTCCTTCCAACGCACCATATGGCACAGTGTCGTGTGAGAGCAAAGATTGTACGTTGTGCATGAGCTGTGTAGCGGTGTGTCCAACACGTGCGCTGCATACTGACGGCGCTTCGCCATCCCTTAAGTTTGTTGAACAAGACTGTATTCAATGTGGCTTATGTGAAAAAGCGTGTCCTGAGAACGTTCTGACTCTAACGCCTCGCATGAACTGGGTGAAGGAAGAGCGTCAGCAAGCGATGGTGATTCATGAAGAGAAAGCGGCGCAATGTATTCGTTGTCATAAGCCATTCGCACCGCAGTCTATGATTGATATGCTACAGAATAAGTTACGCGGTCACTCTCATTTTTCAGATGAAGCTGCGATTAACCGCATTGCGATGTGTGAAGACTGTCGTGTGGTAGATATGTTCGATTCAATGGCACAAGATCCGTTGAAACAATTGAAATACTAGGAGTAGGTCTTGGATACTCATTTAGATCAAGCACAAGAACTGGAACAAGAACAGACACTCAGAACTGAAATTTATTTGGTTTTATCTGCACTGTTTCGCTGCGCACCTTCTGACGAGGTGATCGAGTTTCTAAAAACGTTAGACATTGAAGCGTCTGAAAGTGCGATGCAAAAGGCGTGGGTTGCTATTCAACAAGCGGCAACCGAAGCTTCTCGCGAAGCATTAGAAGACGAATATCAAGATCTGTTCATTGGTATTGGTCGTGGAGAGGTTGTTCCATTTGGTTCTTGGCATCGCACTGGCGCTATGATGGAGAAACCATTAGCGGAGATTCGTCATGATCTCGAACTTTTAGGCATTGAGCGTGATGATCAAGTGAAAGAGCCTGAAGATCATATCGCAGCTCTGTGTGAAGTGATGGCGATGTTAACGGGTGAAGAAGAGGCGCTTCAACAAGCTTTTTTCAATAAACACCTTGGCCCTTGGTTCAACGCTTTTACGCGTCAGCTTGAAGCGGCAAAAAGTGCCAACTTCTATAAATCTGCAGCTCAGCTGTGTGAAGCATTTTTAATGTTAGAACAAGTGCGTTTTAGCGTGAAGACGATAACCAGTAAACACAAATTAAAGATTGATGTGAAAAACGTCACTGATTACGAGTAATCAAGTCGTACGCGATTATATCGATAGAGGGGCATGAAGCCTCCAAAAAAGATCCACCGAGAGGTAAGGAAGCAATGATGAAAGAGAATAAAGAGATAAACACAAGCCGTAGGGACTTACTCAAAGGCTTAACAACCGCAGCTGTGGCTGGGGCGGTTGTTGCGGGCACGACCAAAATGGCAACGGCTTCAGAAACGGTTGAAATTTCGAAACAAGATGTGAAGAAGACCGGCTATCGTGAAACACAGCATATTCGCGATTACTACGACACACTTTAGGAGATAACGGATGAAACTGGTCAAACGCTCCGATAGTGTGAGCAAAGAAACGAATCAACTGGGTGTGTCTCGACGCGCCTTCATGAAAAACACCTCGTTAGCGGCGGGTGGCGCGGTAGTAGGCGCAAGTCTGTTCGCTCCGGGTATGATGAGAAAGGCGCAAGCTAAATCTGTCGATCCAGAAGCGAAAACAGAAGTGAAACGTACTATCTGTTCTCACTGTTCTGTGGGTTGTGGTATCTACGCTGAAGTCCAAAATGGTGTCTGGACGGGGCAAGAGCCAGCATTTGATCACCCGTTCAACGCTGGTGGACACTGTGCGAAAGGCGCAGCACTGCGTGAACACGGCCACGGTGAGCGTCGTCTTAAGTACCCAATGAAATTAGAAGGCGGTAAGTGGAAGAAGCTTTCTTGGGAACAAGCGATTGAAGAGATCGGTAACAAAGCGCTAGAGCTTCGTAAAGAGTCTGGCCCTGATTCCGTTTACTTCCTTGGTAGTGCTAAGCACAGTAACGAACAAGCTTACGCATTCCGTAAGATGGCGTCGCTTTGGGGCACCAATAACGTTGATCACCAAGCGCGTATTTGTCACTCAACCACGGTAGCCGGTGTTGCAAATACTTGGGGTTACGGTGCGATGACGAATTCGTTCAATGACATGCACAACTGTAAGTCGATATTGTTCATTGGTTCGAACCCAGCAGAAGCTCACCCAGTAGCGATGCAACACATCCTCATTGCGAAAGAGAAGAACAACTGTAAGATCGTGGTTGCGGATCCTCGTCGTACGCGCACGGCAGCGAAATCTGATCACTATGTTTCTCTTCGTCCTGGTTCAGATGTGGCCTTTATTTGGGGCGTGCTTTGGCATGTCTTTGCTAACAAATGGGAAGACAAAGAATTCATCCGCCAACGTGTATTCGGCATGGATGAGATCCGTGAAGAAGTTGCGAAGTGGAACCCTGCAGAAGTTGAGCGTGTCACTGGTGTCAGCGAAGAAGAAGTTTACCAAACCGCGAAATTGCTCTCGGAAAACCGTCCAGGTTGTGTTGTGTGGTGTATGGGGGGGACTCAACATACCACGGGTAACAACAACACTCGCGCTTACTGTGTATTAGAACTTGCGCTTGGTAACATCGGTAAAGCGGGCGGTGGTGCAAACATCTTCCGTGGTCACGATAACGTGCAAGGCGCAACAGACCTCGGCGTCTTGTCAGATACATTGCCAGGTTACTACGGTTTGTCTGAAGGTTCTTGGCGTCACTGGTCTAAAGTTTGGGACATTGACTTTGAATGGGTGAAAGGCCGTTTCGACGACAATGCATACGGTGGTCAAAAGCCAATGAACAGCGCCGGTATTCCGGTCTCTCGTTGGGTTGATGGTGTACTCGAAGATAAAGACAAGATTCGTCAGCGTGAAAACATTCGTGCCATGTTCTACTGGGGACATGCGGTCAACTCTCAGACTCGTGGCCCAGAAATTAAGAAGGCGATGCAGAAGTTGGATATGATGGTTATCGTTGATCCATACCCAACAGTCGCAGCGGTTATGAACGATCGTACCGATGGCGTTTACTTGCTTCCTGCCACCACTCAATTTGAAACCTACGGCAGTGTAACGGCGTCAAACCGTTCTTTGCAGTGGCGAGACAAAGTGGTTGAGCCTCTGTTCGAATCTAAACCTGACCACGAAATTATGTACCTTCTTACTAAGAAGCTTGGTTTCTCTGATCAACTGTTCAAAAACATCCGTGTTGAGAACAACCAACCATTGATTGAAGACATTACTCGTGAATTCAACAAGGGTATGTGGACAATCGGTTACACCGGTCAAAGCCCAGAGCGCTTGAAAGAGCACCAACAGAACTGGCACACGTTCCACAAAACCACACTTGCTGCAGAAGGTGGTCCTGTGAACGGTGAGACTTACGGTCTGCCTTGGCCATGTTGGGGTAACCCGGAAATGAAACACCCAGGTACGCATATCCTTTACGATACGTCTAAACCGGTTGCTGAGGGCGGTGGTAACTTCCGTACTCGTTTCGGTGTGGAGTTTGAAGGTCAAAGCCTATTGGCTGAAGACAGTTACTCAAAAGGTTGCGAAATTAAAGATGGCTACCCAGAGTTCAGTGACAAACTTCTGAAGCAGTTGGGTTGGTGGGATGACTTAACCGCAGAAGAGAAAGCTTCAGCGGAAGGCAAAAACTGGAAGACCGACGTTTCTGGCGGCATTCAACGCGTGGCTATCAAGCACGGTTGTATCCCATTTGGTAACGCGAAAGCGCGTGCGATTGTTTGGACATTCCCAGACCGCGTACCCCTGCACCGTGAACCACTTTACACACCACGTCGTGACCTAGTTGCTGACTACCCAACATGGGATGACAAGGAAGCGATCTTCCGTGTTCCTACGTTGTACAAGTCGATCCAAGAGCAAGACAAGTCTGGTGAATACCCGATTATTCTTACATCTGGTCGTCTGGTTGAGTACGAAGGTGGTGGTGAAGAGACTCGCTCTAACCCTTGGCTAGCAGAGCTACAACAAGAGATGTTTGTTGAAGTAAATCCGAAAGACGCGAACGACATTGGCTTTAAAGATGGTGATGACGTTTGGGTTGAGGGTGCAGAGAAAGGCCGTATCAAAGTGAAAGCGATGGTCACTCGTCGTGTGAAACCGGGTCTGGCATTCCTACCGTTCCACTTCGGTGGTAAGTTTGAAGGCGAAGATTTGCGTTCTAAATACCCTGAAGGCACTGATCCTTACGTTATTGGCGAAGCCGCCAATACAGCAACCACATACGGTTACGACCCTGTCACGTTGATGCAGGAAACGAAAGTAACCCTTTGTAATATTCGTAAAGCGTAAGGAGTCTTAAAATGGCTAGAATGAAATTTCTTTGTGACACCAAACGTTGTATCGAATGTAACGGTTGTGTCACTGCATGTAAGAATGAAAATGATGATGCTCTGGAATGGGGTATTCAACGTCGCCGTGTTGTCACACTGAACGATGGTGAACCGGGCGAAAACTCTATCTCAGTCGCATGTATGCACTGTACTGATGCGCCTTGTATGGCAGTTTGTCCTGCCGATTGTTTTGAACATACAGAGGACGGCATCGTTCTTCACAATAAAGATCTTTGTATTGGTTGTGGTTACTGCTTGTTTGCTTGTCCGTTTGGCGCACCTCAATTCCCTAAACAGGAAGCCTTTGGTGAGCGCGGTAAGATGGACAAATGTACCTTCTGTGCAGGCGGTCCAGAAACAGAACCCGGTTCTGTTGAAGAACGTCAGAAGTACGGAGCGAACCGTATTGCTGAAGGTAAGTTACCAATGTGTGCTTCGTTGTGTTCAACAAAAGCACTGCTTGCGGGCGATGCAGAGAAAGTCTCTGATGTATTCCGTCAACGTGTAGTAGAGCGTGGTGCGAAAGGTGCAGGTTGGACAAACGGCAACGACCTTTCTTACGATGCGACTAAGAGCTAAGTAGGAGAGACGTATGCTTACAATGATTAAGCGTCTCTTCCTTGTTGTGCTGCCTATTTTGGCAGCACTGACAATGCTTTCTCCTATGAGTTATGCATCTGAGACGAACTCATCACAAACGCAAGCTAGCTCTGCTGAACGTGAAGTGGTTCAACTTGCTGGCGCTGATTTTTGGCGACAAGTGAGAAACGGTGAACAAGGTTACACCACATCTCAATCTGCCGAGCACGGTGTATTGATCAGTACTCCAGGTCAAACGTGGTATATATTAAAAGAGAAGTGGATGTCACCTGCGGGTGCCGTTGCTATCTTTGGCAGTATTGCTTTCGTGACTTTGATGTACGTTGTGATTGGCCCACTAATGCTAAGTGCGCCAAGAACGGGTCGTAAAATCAAGCGTTGGACTCGATTGGATCGCGCACTGCACTGGAGTATGGCGTTTACTTTCTTAACGCTGGCATTCAGTGGCTTGATGTTGGTGTACGGCAAGCACTTTTTGAAACCGTACATTCCAACGGATCTTTGGGGCTTTATCGTTCTACTCGCTAAGCAATACCACAACTATATCGGTCCGATTTTCTATGTACTGTTGATGATCGTACTTATCAAGTGGTGGCGTAAATCAATTTTCAAGATGGTCGATATCCAGTGGTTTATCAAACTGGGTGGCATGGTTGGAAAACATAAAGGCTCTCATCCTTCCGCAGAGTTCTCAAATGCCGGTGAAAAAGCACTATTCTGGCTGTTGATTGTGATGGGAAGTGTGGCGGCGATCAGTGGCTTGGTTCTTGATTTCCCTATCTTTGGGCAAACCCGCCGTCATATGGAACTTTCAAACCTCGTTCACATGGTGGCTGCACTTATCCTTATCTGTGGTTTTGTGTTCCACATCTACATCGGCTTGTTCGGTATGGAAGGCGCGCTAGAAGGTATGGTAACCGGTGACGTCGACGAGACTTGGGCGAAAGAGCACCATGATCTTTGGTACAAAGAAGTAATGGAACAAGAGAAAAATGGTGAGCAATCGGCCACTCGCGTAGAAACTGAAACAACGGAGGGGGTGAATAAGAATGAACAAACCTCATAAAGGTATTTGGGTCGCTTATATACTCAGTTGCCTAACACCCGTGACTTGTCTTATTTCTGGTGTGATTGCGATCATCTATGCGGGTTATCGTTTAGATAAAGGGGAAGATGGCGAAGTAGTGGATACGCATTACTATGGCTTGATTCGCTCGTTCTTCTTGAACCTCACATTCTTTGTCGTACTTATCGTAACGGTAGCGACGTCTAATGGTGTGTTAATCGGTGTGAACGATTACTGGTATCAAAACCATCTTATCGATGATATTGCTTTCTACATTCCATATATCGGTATGCTGTTTGGTGGCGTTGCAATTATGATTTGGTTTGTCCGTATGTATCAAGGTATGCGACGTCTGAGTCAAAACCTACCGCAGAAGCCGACAACGGGCCCAAACTTGTAGTTGAGCATCAAATTAATGTAGAGCGATTTATTTAAAATAATCGTCATTAGAAAGCCCAGTGATTCAGTTCACTGGGCTTTTTATCTATCAACGGAGTGTTAACACCTTACCACGTAAGCATTGTTAACTCGTTACTTAGGTAGCCTAGCCATAAAAGCGATTCGTGGCTGAATTCTCTTAGTTATGCGTATTGGTAAGATCGATCTCTCTTCTTAGAGATAAAGTGGTCTAATGATACAGTCCCACCGACATTGGGTAGCATAAATGGAATGGTTACCATGAAGAAATAGAATGCCAACTCCCATCCACCACCAGGAAGAATCCACGTGTATCCAACAGAAAAGTGACCACCGATTATTTGCGCAATAATAAGGTAGCCAGCAGACATGAATGCACCAAACCTAGACATCAATCCAAGGCCAAGAGAAATCGCGGTCGCAAGTTCTATAATGCCACCAAATACAATTAAACCATGTGCCATGGCCGTCGGGAGCGGATGACCAAGGATTAAGTTTCCAAATCCAGTAGCAAAGAAATCAACCAAACCAGTGTCATGGGATGAAACAAATAGTTTTTCCGTGCAGTGTGTTAACCAGTTAAAACCTATGAATATTCTCAACATGCTGAGTGCCGTCTCAGTTGAACCATAGTTTAAAAATGTTCTCCTCATGACAACAACGCATTGAAAAATCAATGGTATATAGGTTAAGGCGGCAATCCAACCAATCTGTGACCAATCATGTTGATCGGCATTTCTAACAACAATAGTGGTGAAAAATAATGGCAATAGGAAAGACAGGTTCACATTCTTTCGGTTAATAAACGCTGTAATTGGAATCATTAAAGCTGCAATCACAGTAGCAATTCCAGACCACGCTCCATCATATAAATGAATATTATAAATCGCGCTAACAACAGCGATAATTCCGGTTAGAGTAATTAAATTAGCAAAGTTTTTATTTTCCATGGGGTTTAGATCCTTATTTTGCTACAGAATTTAGCTCAGGAGGAAAGCGTTCAGTGAGAAGAGAAACACCCGTTTCTTTACTTTGTTTTATTATCCAGTTAGCGACAAACGGGTCCCAATTGATTTCTATAGCACTGGTAAAACCACGCAAAATGGAGAAAATAATGCTCTTGTCAACAAGGTCACGTTTCGTTTTTTTGTTGGTATTTAACAAAGCGCCGGCGCGCTTGATTAACTCTTCAGCGTCTCTGGCTATATCTTTGGTATCAGCAAGCAATGCATCAAAATTTAACGTTTCGGTTTCTTTTTTCTCTCGCCATGCAATTTGTGCAGACTCCTTCTTGAACTCTTTTAGTGGATACAAATACCATCGAGGGTAGCCAATTTTTTGTAAAGTTAAGAACGCGTCACTCTGCCATTGGAGTACATCGTGCGATGGTTTGCTTTTTTCACTGACGTCAGCCTGTTGCAAAAGGTGCTCAATGATATCTAGGCTCTCAGTTAATGCTTGATTATTGTCGTTAACAAAGACAGGAACCTGCTTAATTCCTGATATCTTCGTCGTTGTGGTCTCATCATCATAATCAATAACCGTTGAATTAATACTGAGGTTCAAAGAACCGGCAACGTATAACACACGGGCACAAAATGGGCAGTGTTCATAAATATACAGTTTCATTATTATTCCTTTTTTAGTTACCGAAAAGGCTAATAACTTTAACTTCACTCTCGATGGTTATTTGGACTGAGATTAAGGGTTATTCGCAATATGTACAATTCGGTTAATGTTCTGTTGAGAATCATTATACTCGTTCGGTTGCATTATATTATTGGCGATATCGTGAATTCATTATTCGAGTTATTAAGAATAATCACTGTGTGGGGTTTGTTTGTACTTAATCTATCCGATGGTTTGATGAGGAACTGAACATTCACATTTGCCTTAAAATGGTGCAGCTCACCCTGTTGGTGCAATCATGCATGTGATTTTTCATGCATCTAAGAGCGAGTAAAGTGAAATTAGAAATTTATTTAAACTTAATCAGTAAGTTAAAAATAAATCATGTTGCACGAGAATGACATTGAGCAGTTGGAACGTATCTTGCGTTTACGCTGGAGTCTTTAATTTATGACATCATGAATCGCACGAAATCAGTGCAAATTATATGAAAGCGAAGGAGAATGCTTTAATGAGTGATACGGTGACTCAAGTTCATAGTGCAGTACAAACCCTTACCCAAAGTTCAGATACTTTATTCCTATTACTTGGCGCAATCATGGTCTTTTTGATGCATGCAGGCTTTGCATTTCTAGAAGTCGGTACGGTAAGAAAAAAGAACCAAGTGAACGCACTGGTTAAAATACTCTCAGATTTTGGTGTCTCCGCCATCGCTTACTTCTTTATCGGTTATTGGATTGCTTATGGGAACAACTTCTTTGTTGATGCCGAAACCTTGTCTCAAGGGAATGGGTACGAACTGGTTAAGTTCTTTTTCCTAATGACTTTTGCAGCGGCTATTCCTGCGATTGTTTCTGGTGGCATCGCAGAACGTGCACGTTTCTACCCAATATTGATTGCAACGTTGTTTACGGTTGGCTTCATCTATCCATTTTTTGAAGGCATCATTTGGAACGGTAACTTTGGTTTCCAAGCGTGGTTAGAAGGTTCGTTTGGTTATCAATTCCATGACTTCGCGGGCTCGGTCGTCGTTCACGGCGTTGGGGGTTGGATTGCGTTGGTCGCGGTCTATTTCCTTGGTATGCGTAAAGGCCGCATCCGTGCAGGTAAGCACACAAACTTTGCACCATCGAACATTCCCTTCTTAGCGCTGGGTTCTTGGATCTTATGTGTGGGTTGGTTTGGTTTTAACGTGATGTCAGCTCAAGCTATTAACGGCATTAGTGGGTTAGTGGCAATGAATTCATTAATGGCCATGGTCGGGGGGATTCTTGCTGCTTTAGTGGTCGGTAAAAATGACCCGGGCTTTATTCATAATGGTCCGTTAGCGGGATTGGTTGCGGTTTGTGCCGGTTCAGACTTGATGCATCCACTGGGCGCACTGGTGACTGGCGGTATTGCTGGTGCGTTGTTTGTCTATCTGTTTACCTATATGCAAAATAAAACAAAGATTGATGATGTATTAGGTGTGTGGCCTTTACATGGCGTATGTGGCGCTTGGGGGGGCATTGCGGCAGGTATCTTTGGACAGCAAGCATTCTGGGGGCTAGGGGGCGTAAGCTTTTTCTCTCAGGTAACAGGAACCCTTACGGGTATTGCTGTCGCTTTGATCGGAGCGCTCACTGTCTATGGTGTGTTGAATAAGCTGACAGGCCTGCGTTTGAGCGAAGAAGACGAGTTCAACGGCGCGGATTTGTCAATCCATAAGATCTCCTCTACTAGTGAAGACTAGCCAATACGGTAATCCGTTATTAAAAACAAGTCGTGTAAACGGTTTAGCCTAACAAAACAATAAGCGACTCTGGTCGCTTTTTTGTATCTGTTTATTCCTAAATGTGATTATCGAGCGAGTGATGTCACAAATGCACAATGAAATTCACGAGTTAAGACTATGGTCTAATCCCTAAAACTATTGTTGGAATTTGAACAGTGCTAAGCTGTTCAAAGTGACATATTAAAAAGGACGTTTTATGCATTTTCCATATCGTAATATCGTAATTCTTACTGGCGCTGGCATCTCAGCGGAGTCGGGGATTCAAACATTCCGAGCACAAGACGGATTATGGGAAAACCATAAAATCGAAGATGTCGCGACACCGGAAGGCTTTAATAGGGATCCTGATTTGGTACAAGCATTTTACAACCAACGTCGTTCCAGTTTGCAAAGCGACAGCGTTCAGCCAAATTCTGCCCATAAAGCACTAGGAGAGCTTGAGGATAAGCTTGATGGTAACGTGACTATCATTACTCAAAACATCGACAACTTGCATGAGAGAGGCGGTAGCCACAACATTATTCATATGCATGGCGAACTTCTAAAAGCACGTTGCAGTGAGTCGAATCAGGTTGTCGACCATAAAGATGACATCGAAACCGGCGAGCTTTGCCATTGCTGCCAGATCCCAGCGCAAATGCGTCCACATATCGTTTGGTTTGGTGAAATGCCATTAAGAATGGGAGAGATCTACTCTGCATTAGAAGAAGCGGATCTGTTTATTTCGATTGGTACATCTGGGGTTGTTTATCCGGCCGCAGGGTTTGTGCATGATGCTAGGATGCATGGTGCACACACTATCGAGATCAACCTTGAACCCAGTGCGGTTGAGAGTGAGTTTGAGGAGAAGCGTTACGGAAAGGCGAGTATTGAAGTGCCAAAATTGGTGGGTGAACTGTTGTGCTCAGAGAAAGGCTCTTTGACGGTTTAATTAAGCAAAAATGCTTCTTAAGGCTACCAGATTGATAGAAGCTTATCCCTTTGCTGTAATAGGTCGTTGCGATTGTTTCATTTGATACATGGCTTTATCTGACTTATCGAGCGCCAAGTCAAAGTTCTCTTGGTTAGTGACTTCAATACCATAAGAAAAAGGAATATCCTCTCCATGGAGCCGACAATTGACTTGATTCACAAACTCCTCACCACGTCCAAGTTCAGCGGTTACAACGAATTCATCCCCTCCAACTCTAAATACCATTTCATCTCCCAATGCCGTTTGGCTTAAGGCTTGAGAAAAGCGAACAATCACTAAATCTCCTACTTGATGCCCTTTTTGGTCATTGACCTCTTTCAATCCATCCAAATCGAAATAGATGAGTTCGAATTCCTTCAGCTTAATGGCGTCAAATTTCTTACGGTTGTACAAACCTGTCAGCTCATCTTGCTTGCTCTGATCTTTTAATTTAGCGATCAGCTTCGTAATGCCGCAGGCAATAAGTAAGAATGAAATTTGTACGAGACCATCTTCTAGAAAAGTATCGAGTAATTCGTGTCTATCCGACCATTCGTCGAACTGTTTTAGCTCAGTGAAAACATCATAAATGAGGTTCGCAATCAGCAGTAATACGCCATAGTGAAGGGATTTATAGGGGCGAATAGCACGGTGGGTAACACAGTAAATATACATGGCAATCACGAGCGTATTCGTTTCGAATAATAGGTCGTAATTAGAGTCTATCGGGATAAATGAGCTCAAACCGAGCATTAAAAGTGATGCTACAAGCATAAGAGTGGCAACTAATAATATCGGATTCACTAACATGTTTAAGCACATTCCATGTCATTTTATGTTGCTTCTATTTTATCGAAGAATAAAGCGGCTTGCGCCGCTTTATTCTTCGATTCGCAACCACTTAGTTATTTACTTTGAGTTTTTGGAAGTACTCATCATAAAGGACACTCGCTTCACCAACTTCATCTTGCCAAACGCCATTATCCATCACCGATTGCGGTGGGAAAACGTTCTTATCTTCGGCGAAGGCTTTCGGTAAAAGAGGGTAAGCGGTTTTAACTGGTGTCGGGTAACCGATTTCTAGCGCAATCTTAGCTGCATTTTCTGGGCGAAGAAGGAAATCGATCATCTTATGAGCCGCTTCAATGTTCTTAGCCCCTGTTGGAATCGCTAAGCTGTCCATCCAGAAGATAGCGCCTTTCTCTGGCCAAATGATATCGATCGCGGCACCTTCTTGGCGTGCCATGTAAGCCGATCCATTCCAAAGCATACCAAGAGATACTTCACCTGCTAGATAGGGATTTGCTGGGAAATCTGAGTTAAAAACCAATACATTTGGCATTAATTTGCGAAGTTCTTCGTACGCTTCTTTGATTTCTTCAGGGTTCGTTGTGTTGGGAGAGTAACCCAGTTTAGACAGTGCGATATGGAAAACCTCACGAGAATCATCCATCATCATCAGTTGACCTTCCCACTGTGTATCCCACAGATCGCCCCAGTTTTTAACTGAAGATTTGTCTAGCATGTCTGAGTTGACGCCAATACCCGTGGCGCCCCAAATGTATGGGATAGAGTATTCGTTATTTGGGTCAAAGGGCTTGTCTAAGTAATTAGGGTCCAAATCTGCAAAGTGACTTAGCTTCGTTTTATCAATTTTTTGAAGCATGCCTTCTTTGCGCATCTTAGAAACGAAGTAAGTCGAAGGAACCACTAAGTCGTAACCCGTACCTTGAGTTTTCAACTTAGCATACATGCTTTCGTTAGACTCATAAGTCGAGTAATAGACTTTAATACCCGTTTCTTTGGTGAAGTTTTCAAGTACTTCATTTGGAATATATTCAGACCAGTTGTAAAAATACAATTCTTGGTCAGCTGCGAAAGAGGGGATCGAAAGTAAAGTAGCAGCACACAATGCGCCGGTATACAGTGTTTTTTTCATTACTGTTCCGTTCATTTGTTTGATTTGGAGCTGGGTAGTGAACCCAAAGTAAAAGGATTTCTAAAAATCGCGCTAGATTATAGCAGCCAAATGACAAAATAGGCAGCCTAAGCTGCCTATTGATTAATATTATTGAACTTAACTCGTTGAAGATTGGATAAACAACATTATTCTGTTGTTTACTGACCCGCTTTGAGTTTCATGAAATAATCTTCATACTTCACGGTTTTATCGCCAACTGCCGCTTGCCATTCAACACGGTCAAGGTCTTCTTGCGAAGGAAACAGAGCAGGGCTGTCTTTGAACTTCTCGTTAGAAGCTTTAACTGCTGTTAGGTAACCGGTGTCACGAGAGATTTGCTCGGCGATTTCTGGGCGAAGTAGGAAGTCGATCATCTTATGGGCCGCTTCTACGTTTACTGCGCCAGAACTGATAGCAAAATTATCTACCCAACCGATACCGCCTTCTTTAGGGAAAACCAGTTTAATCGGTAGCCCTTCGTTTTGCGCAGCAGCAGCAGAACCGTTCCACAGCATACCAAGACCTACTTCACCTGACATGTATGGCGCACCTGGATTGTCTGAATTAAATACGAGGACGTTCGGCATTAGCTTTTGTAGCTCAGCGTACGCTTCGTCGATCTCTTTCTCGTTTGTTGTGTTGCCAGAGTAACCTAACTTACGTAGTGCGATGTGGAACACTTCACGCGTGTCGTCCATCATCATCAGTTGACCTTCAAGCTCAGGCTTCCATAAATCGGCCCAGCTTTGGAAATCTTCTGGATCGTACATGTCAGTGTTAACAGCAAGACCAGTTATCGCAACGACATGTGGAATCGAATAATCGTTGTTAGGGTCGTACGGCTTGTCTAGATAGTTAGTATCTAGATTCTTGAAGTTGTGCAGCTTCGTTTTGTCGATCTTTTGTAGCATACCTTCGTCGCGCATCTTAGATACGAAGTAAGTCGACGGCACAACTAGGTCATAACCTTTGTTGTGTGTTTTTAGCTTTGCGTACAAGGTTTCATTCGACTCGTAAGTCGAGTAAATCACCTTAATACCAGTTTCATCCGTGAACTGTTCTAGAATCTCACTGTTGATGTAAGGTCCCCAGTTCATGAATACCAATTCTTTGTTATCTTTTGCAAATGACGGTGCAGATAACATTGAAAGCGCACATGCACTACCAGCTAATAGAGTAGCCCATTTTTTCATTGACGTTAGCTCCAAACTAAACGTTGCCCGAAGGCAGTAGATAGAAAAACAGAATGGCAATTTACCATTCTGTTTATGATTAACACTTTTTTTGAACTTGAAGTATCTTAACTTCTTATCAAGCTTGTCTCTGTATAGAGTAGTGGACTTACTTGATTTTTTCTCTCGCTAATAACTGAGAAATGATCACCAGTATTAACGACACCACTAACATCACTGTTGCTAGGGCGTTTACCTCAGGAGAGATACCCACTTTAACCATTGAGTAAATCTTCAAAGGTAAGATTTCATACGTTGGGCCAGTTACGAAAGAGCTGATGATCACATCATCTAAAGATAGCGTGAAGCTCAATAACCAACCTGCAGCAACCGCTGGTTTAGCAAGAGGTAGAATGATTTGTTTTAGAATCGTCCATTCACTTGCCCCTAAATCTTTTGCGGCTTCTAGCATCTTCACATCAAAGCCATTCAAGCGACTGTAAACCGTGACCACAACGAACGGTAGACAGAAGGTAATGTGCGCAGCAAGTAGGGTAAAGAACCCAAGTTGCACACCCATTACCAAGAACAACGCAAGAAGCGAAATTGCCATTACGATATCGGGTGACATCATTACGATGAACAGCATGCCATTTACGATGCCTTTACCTTTGAATTGGTAACGGAATAGGGCTACTGCCGTTAGGCTTCCGACAATCGTTGCGGCTGTTGCTGAGAACACGGCTACGTTGATCGAGTGCCACGCAGCCTGCATTAGGCTGTCGTTGTTAATAAGCGCGTCATACCATTTGGTCGTGAAGCCTCCCCATTTCATACCAAATTTATTGGCATTAAATGAGTTCGCGATCAATACGATAATAGGTAGGTATAGAAAGGCGTATACCAGCGCCATAAAGCTGAACTTAACTGTGCGACCCATTAGTCTAGCTCCACTTTTTTGTTCAATAGCTTACCTGCTCGGTAGTAGGCAAACAGCATTACAGCCATGGCTATGGTCAGTGCGATACTGGTTGCTGCACCAAACGGCCAATCTCGAGCGTTGAGCACCTGGCTCTTAATCACGTTACCAATTAATAGGTTCTTAGCTCCGCCTAATAGGTCTGAGATATAGAACATACCTAACGCAGGCAGTAGTACTAACAAACAGCCGCCGATAATGCCCGGCATGGTTAGTGGCAGGACGACTTTCAAAAGCGTTTGCAGTTTGTTCGCACCTAAATCTTTAGCCGCTTCTAAGTACGTATCGTCCAGTTTTTCAATCGCTGAAAACAGCGGCAGAATCATAAACGGCAGTAGGATGTACACTAAACCGATCATTACTGCGGTTTCTGAGTACATGATACGTAGCGGTTTATCAATGATATCTAGCGCTAACAAGCTTTTGTTTAAGACACCCTGAGTACCCAGTACAATTTTCAATCCGTATGTACGAATCAAAGAGTTAGTCCAAAATGGCACAATCACTAGGAACAACATAATTGGACGCCACTTCGCAGGCATTTTTGCCACGATGTAAGCGAACGGATAGCCAATAATTAAACACAATAGGGTTGCGACAATTGCCATATAGAAAGAGTGCATCAACACTTTAAAATACAGCGGGTCAGCCAAACGCATGTAGTTATCGAGAGTGAAAGTCATCTCGATCAAGTTCGCTTCATCACGAGTTAAGAAACTAGTACCGATGATCATGATGTTTGGAATCATCACGAACAGCACTAGCCAACCTGTGATTAGAGCAACAATTGCGTTTTGTAAATTAAACTTTTTGCTCATCTTCTAATACCACTTCCCAGCTCTCAACCCAAGTTACTGCAACTTTTTGGCCCAGTGAGTGATCAACATCAGGGTCATCTTCGTTGAAGAATTCGCTAACCATGACACGCATACCAGATTCAAGTTCTACGACTGAGTCTAATGTCATGCCTTTATAGGTTCGCTCGACAATGTGGCCAACAATACCGCGTTGCTCAGATTCTTTGATTTCTTCGATACGAAGATCTTCAGGGCGAAGCAATACTTGCAGTTTTTGACCCGGTTTTACGTCTTTATCGTGATAGATAATCGACTCTTCACCTTCGATTGTCGCAACAATGCGTTTTTCATCTTGACGAAATTTCGCTGTCGCTTCGAATACGTTAATTTCACCAATGAAGCGCGCCACAAATAAGTTTTTAGGCTCTTCGTAGATCTCTCTTGGTGTTCCATCTTGTTCAATCACGCCATCACGCATAACAATAATACGGTCAGACATAGACAGCGCTTCTTCTTGGTCATGCGTGACAAAAATAAACGTAATCCCAAGTTGGCGTTGCAGTTGTTTCAGCTCGATTTGCATCTGTTTACGTAGTTTGTAATCAAGAGCAGATAGAGACTCATCCAACAAAAGAACTTTTGGCTTATTAACGACAGCTCGCGCAATGGCGATACGTTGCTGTTGGCCACCAGATAGCTGATGTGGTTTGCGTTGTGCCATTTGTGTTAGGCGCACCATTTTCAACGCGTCCATTACACGAGGTTCAATTTCGCTGCTTGGAACTTTCTGCATGCGTAAGCCAAATGCCACATTGTCGAAAACGGTCATATGCGGGAATAGGGCATAGCTTTGGAATACAGTGTTGACATGCCTTTGTTCAGCAGGAACTTGGGTTACGTTTTGTTCCGCTAATAGTATTTGACCACTATCGGCAGTTTCAAAACCCGCAATCATTCTGAGTACCGTCGTTTTACCACAACCTGATGGACCTAAGATCGTGAGAAACTCTCCATGATTTACATTTAGATCAAGATTGCCGATGACTTCTTTACCATCGAAACTTTTACTAATGCCAGCAAGCTGTACGACTGGCTTTCCTACTGATTTTTTAGCGTTCAACGTCTGTTTTTCTCCACCTTGGTTCTTTTTGAGACCTGTTGCTATACACTTTTAAGGCGCGCATCATAATCACCAAAAACGTGAATTCAAAGCATTTTTTGTCATTACCAGACAAAAAATTTTGCAGGTAAAAGTAAACATCCTTTACCATAATAGTATTTATTGAGCTTACTCTCATATAACTGCCTAATTATTAACCATTAAGATGCAAAAGCAAGCTTTGTTAGAGATTCATATTTTAGTTTGTATCCGACATATGCGTATAATGAAGGCAATTTTTTATCAATAAGTTAGGTGGCTGAGTTTAACTAGTACACCTAGGTATCAATATGAACAACGACATAGAAAAAGATTTTAATTTGGGCGGTAGCATCAACCGTGCACTTTCTGGCGATTATGAGCTAAAAGCAACGGCTGTATTCCAAGAGGCTTGGAAACATACGATAAATCACTTTCTTTCGTTTTCGCCTGCGATTGTTGCTCTAATGTTCTTGCAAGTGGCTATTTTTTATATTGCTTTAAAACTGCAGCTTGGCGATCCGGCTATTATTTTAGATGCTGTTATCGATCCTGACTCCTTTACCCCTCAGGTCGTTGACTCGATTTTCATTGCTAACTTCAGTTACGAAGTTGTCAGCGCTCCGATATACGCAGGTATCAGCTTAATGGCAATGAGCCATGCTGCGGGTTTACGAACAAAAGTTCGACATATGGCGAAGGGGTTACAGTTCACGGTTCCTGTCATTTTGGTTACTTTGTTTAGTTTAACCCTACAAGGCATTGCGGGGATGATTTTACCGTTTCTATCGATATACTTCTCACTAGCGTTTAGTCAATCAATCCTGCTAATTTGTGATAAGAAAGTACCGCCAATGCAATCATTGCTCCTCTCTTTAAGGGCTGTAAATAAGAAGATATTCGTGATCGCATCTATTTACTTAATCGTTATGCTGATGTTTATCGTTGCGGCGATGATGTATGGCATTGGTCTAATCTTCGTTCTTCCATTCTTTTTCCACGTGAAAGGCATCCTCTATCGTGAAATGTTTGGTATTAAAATGAAACTGATTGCATATGACCGTCCCAAAAACGATGACAATAATGATGACAACAACAAAAATACACAGGTGTTCGATGCATAATCATGATCAAGCAAGTGCCAGAAAATCACTGGCTCTTAAAGTAATCGCGCTGGCGATCGTTGGTACTATCTCATTGGTTGGCCCATATCTTTATAAGAAAATGAGCGACAGTGGTTTTTCTTCAAACGCCCCCGATTTTCGTGCCATTGAAGATGTAAAAGAGAAAAAAGAGGCGTTCTTTTCATTTTTACGTCCGAGTGTTAACAATGAAAACACCCGTATTGTCAAAGAGCGTGCGCTGCTGACCCAAGTTGCAGGATCGGGGTTGAGTAACGTGAACTCTAAAGATACAGCGTCTCTTAAAAGGTTAGGGGAATCATACAACTTACCAGTACCGCCTACTGGTATGGATGATGCTTGGTTAACTGAAATGCTCAACCGCGTTAATGTACTTCCAGAAGCATTAGTACTGACGCAGGCCGCTAATGAATCGGCTTGGGGCACTTCTCGATTTGCTATCAAAGCTAATAACTACTTCGGTCATTGGTGTTACACAAAAGGTTGTGGCCTTGTGCCATCACAACGCAATGAGGGCAGCTTTCATGAAGTTGCTAAATTCTCCTCTAGCCAAGAGTCTGTGCATCGTTACTTCATGAACCTCAACCGAAACGAGGCATATGCTGGTTTAAGAGTAATCCGTGCGAAACTTTCTGCTCAAGGTAAAGATTTGTTGACCACGGAAACCGCTACAGAGCTGACTAATGGTTTGTTGAAATACTCTGAACGAGGTTCTGACTATGTGACTGATTTACAAGCTATGATCCGTCACAACAAGGTATACTGGAAAAAGTAACTCTCTCTGTTAAACGTTGGATGGCCGCATAGTCGATGAAGCCATCAGCATTGAAAAAAGAGCAGCTCATTGGCTGCTCTTTTTATTTATAAACAATATATTTCAACAAGATTGCAATCATGAAAAAGACCGTACTCGCTTTATTTGCTTCATTAAGCCTTGGGATATCCTTGCCCATCGCGGCCCAAGAATACATGTTCACGTATTCTAAGCTGTATACACAACTTAAAAATAACGTTAAAGAAGGGCACGATGATGTCAAAGTTGCGATTTTTTTTGTTGATCAACGGGCTCAAGAAATCTGTCATATCAGCAAAGCCTGGATGGAAAAAGAAGAGCATTATGAAGCACTAAAAGTATCACCGGCCCATGAACTCTTGCTACCTGTCGATCAAAACTTACGCTCAGCTAACCCTCTGATCTTTGTGCAAACACAAGAGCAAGAGTGCGCCTACTCTTTGGTTGTGATGACTCAAACACCATTAGTCGGCAAAGTCGAAAACGCTCAAATCAAAAACTTATTACCACAGATGCAAGCGATGCTGGAAGATGTAAGCGGTATGTTTTCTCGCTGGTTTACGCCGGATGTTGAAGGTTTAACCCTAGAATTTTCTGACAAGCTTGAAGGGACTATCGAGCTCTCTAATGGTAAAAAAATTCCAATTAGACAAGGGCGATCTAGATTTACTCTAGCGGAGTTAGACGGAAGTAGCATTACGCTCCCTCAAGCAACGCTGCGGGTTCTTCCATATATTCCAGGGAAATAGCTCCAACATTCACTCGCAATCGGTTAGCCTTCATCAAAATGGGAAAAGCAGAGCTATCAAAGGCGCTGCTTTTCATTTTTAGATTTACAATCCGTTTATTTCAGCAACGAATGTTCCACTCCAGTACTCTTTTCTACCTGTTTATTGAGTTATCCCATGATATCGCGGAATCTTTCTAACTCTCAGCTTGTTTATCCAACCGTTGCTATTTCAACCTGAAATAAAAATACGTATAATCCTCGCCCTTAAACAGTCCCACTAGCAATCGACAGTCGATAATACGACGGTGTGAGAGTCGCAATGAACCAAAACGATAATAGAAAAGAAACACTTGAATTCAACAAACTTCAGAAGCGCCTGAGAAGAAATGTTGGAAATGCTATCATTGACTACAACATGATCGAGGAAAATGATGTAGTCATGGCATGTATCAGTGGTGGTAAAGATTCATTTGCGATGCTCGATATTTTGTTGCGTTTGCGTGAAGCTGCACCAATCAAATTTGATGTTGTCGCCGTAAATCTGGACCAAAAACAGCCAGGGTTCCCTGAACATATTCTGCCAGAGTATTTTGAAACGTTGAACATTCCTTACTACATTGTGGACAAGGATACCTATTCCGTTGTGAAAGAAAAAATACCCGAAGGTAAAACGACCTGCGGTCTATGTTCTCGTTTACGTCGTGGGACTTTGTACTCATTCGCAGAGAAGATTGGCGCAACTAAGATCGCTCTTGGTCACCACCTTGATGACATCGTTGAGACCATGTTCCTGAACATGTTCCACGGAGCACGTTTAAAGGCAATGCCACCGAAGCTACGCTCTGATGATGGTCGTAACGTGGTTATTCGTCCCCTGACTTACTGTCGTGAAACTGACCTAATCAAATACGCTGAACACAAAGAGTTCCCAATTATCCCTTGTAATTTATGTGGCTCTCAAGAGAACCTACAGCGTCAGAACATTAAAGCGATGCTGATTGATTGGGATAAGAAAACCCCTGGTCGAGTTGAAAAGATCTTCAAGTCAATTCAGAACGTAAGTCCAAGCCAACTGGCTGACCGTGAGTTGTTTGATTTCGTCAACCTTCCGCTCGACCGTAGTGAAGAGCGCAAAGCGTACGAATTCGAAGAAGCTGAAATTTCATCTTCAAATATTGATGAGTCAATGTTCATCGACGTGACCAATATTTAGTAAGATATCCGCCACTCGGTATATAGAGAACGAGAGAAAAAAACGCCTCAAGCAATGCGAGAGGCGTTTTTTATGACTTAAACGGGTTGCGGGCTTAGACTATGCCGACTTAACCTTT
Organism: Vibrio minamisatsumaniensis; assembly: GCF_050337445.1. Classification (NCBI taxonomy): domain Bacteria; kingdom Pseudomonadati; phylum Pseudomonadota; class Gammaproteobacteria; order Vibrionales; family Vibrionaceae; genus Vibrio; species Vibrio minamisatsumaniensis. Next base: position 79,803 of record NZ_JAKJSY010000014.1, read on the forward strand.
CGAAAGATTTGGATCGAGAGGGCTAACATAGCCCGACGGTTTAATCGCAAGAACATCACAGTTAATCTTATCGATCACGTGTTCGGCAGTGTTACCAATAAACACAGCCGATAACCCTGTGCGGCCCGTTGTGCCAAGAATTACCATGGCTGCGCTTTTCTCGTGCGCCACCTGAGGAATGACATCTTCCGGTAAACCTTGTTCAACCACAGTTTGCTCTTCACACATCCCGTGCTTTTGGCGCAGTGCTTTCATCGCAGTCAAATGGTGTCCGCGAACCGCGTCGGTGTATGACGTTGGGTCAAATTCGGGTAACTCGATTGTTATATTCGCGGGCGTTACTGGATAAGCATTGACTAAAAATGCCTCAGCATCAAGACGCCCTGTGATCTCAAGCAGTCTGTCGACGATCGTGTCGTTTAACTCTAAATGAGCGTCAGTCTCTGATCCAACATGAACCGAAGCTAGTATCTTCGCATCATCGGGCCAAAAATCATTTTTCACTAATAGGACTGGGCTAGGGCACTTTCTCAACAAATGCCAATCTGTAGGAGTGAAAATCACTGACTCTAACGTATCGTGTTTGCGTGTCCCTTTGATTAATATGTCATGACCACTACTAAAAACTTCAGCAATAATGGCTTCATAAGGACGATTATGCCAAACCACTTGAACGTTGAATTCTATTGAATCGTCAATGTACGGCTCTGCGATTTTATTCATCCAGATTTCACGTTGGTGAATGACGCCTTTTCGCATTGCATCTCTCTCGTCGACAGAGAGCATCGATGTCATCTCATACGAGAAATCGTAAATCGACAAAAAGAAGGTAACGTGGCTTGTTGAAGTGCTTTTCTTGGCGAGTTGGATTGCACGAGCTAGAGCAGGTTGCTCATCATGATTGATGTCAGCGACAACTAAAATTTTATTATAGATACTCATAACTAAGCCTACTTTTTATATCGAAGATATCAATAATGTAGCGTAGTTATGGAAAGATTAAGAGAAATATAGGAGGTTTTAGGAGAGAAATATGATGTAGCTCATTATTGAACTACATCATTGATATCTAAACTATTCTTTTGAAACGCCAGCCAGTTCCATCAACGCATCATGATCTTCGATCGTGATGTATTTACCTTTAACGCTCAAGATGTTTGATTTTTGAAAGCGGCCTAAAAGACGGCTAATGGTTTCAACAGTAAGACCTAAGTAGTTACCAATATCACCACGAGTCATCGTTAAGCGAAACTCTCTAGGGCTAAAGCCACGTTGAGAGAAGCGAGTCGAAAGGTTGTAAAGGAATGCGGCAAGACGCTCTTCTGCATTCTTCTTAGAAAGAAGCAGAATCATTTCTTGGTCACCTTTAATCTCATTACTCATCAGGCGCATAATTTGCTGACGCAATTTAGGCATTTTTCCTGATAGATCATCAAGAATTTCGTAAGGTATTTCACAAACCATCGAAGTTTCTAGAGCTTGAGCAAAACTAGGGTGTAAGTCACCTGTAATTGCATCAAAACCAACAAGATCACCCGCTAGGTGGAATGCTGTGATCTGCTCATCACCTTGCTCAGTAATCGTATAACTTTTGATCGTGCCAGAGCGAATAGCGTACAGCGACTTTAGCTCATCGCCAGCTTTGAATAGCTCTTGGCCTTTTTGAATAGGTTTCTTTCTCTCAATGATCTGATCAAGTTGATCGAGTTCAGATTCATTCAAAGTAAATGGGATACAGAGCTGGCTAATACTACAATCCTGGCAGTGGATTGCACAGCCGCCAGACTGAACTCGTTTCGTCACAGGCTTTTCAGAAATCATAACAATCTTTCACTATTTGATATACGTCAATATTTTAGCATTCCTTCATCGTGTTGGGTAGTAAAAAAACCGCATTAAAAGAACACTCATACGGTATAAATAATGAGCTGTATTGCCGTATACCCGGTATAGAAACCGTAAATCAGGATAAAAATTGCACCTAATTGGCGAAATAAGTCAGTTTGTTGCAATTTCTTGAGGAAATTAGCGCCTACGCCAACCGTCAACATAGCAGGAAGAGTACCAAGGCCGAATGCAAGCATAATTCCGGCACCATTATACCAACTTCCCGATACGGCTGCCCACGTTAGCATCGAATATACGAGGCCACATGGTAACCAGCCCCAAATGAAGCCAAAGGGTAATGCGTGGCTTGGGTGCTTCAATGGCAAAAATGACTTTCCAAGTGGAGCGATATAAGCCCACAGTTTTTGCCCGACCTTTTCAAAAAACAGCAAGCCGAACCACCACTTACCAATATACAATCCCAAGACGATCATGAAGGTGGCTGCGAACAAACGCAGCCAAGCTAACAGAGTATTAAAATCGCTGAGCTGCCCAATGGAAGAGATGACACCACCAATCAGGCCGCCGATCACAGCGTAGCTTAATAAACGGCCGACATTATAAAGTAGCGGGGTGACAAAAGTAGGTTTCGTGTTGCCAATCGAAAGAAGCGATGCAATACCACCACACATTCCCATGCAGTGGCCTGCGCCGATCAATCCAACAACAAAGGCTCCGATCCAATCAGGCGTCATCGTTGTTTTTGTCTACGTGAGTTTGGCTTTCGCTATTAGCTTTCCCATTCTTGACAGGTTTGCTATCCGAATGGTTGTGAGCCTTTTCGTCTTCATCAAACAGAATGTTGTGACCTTGACGTTCTAGGTCTTCAAACTGTTCGCTCTTCACCGCCCATAGAAAAATACCAACAGCGATGCACACCAGTACAATCGCAATGGGGATCAGGATGTATAAACTTTCCATTATTTACCTTGCTCTTTTAAAAGCCTTAACGAGTTAGACACAACAATAATAGAGCTGGCAGACATCCCAACAACGGCAATGTATGGAGCAACCAAACCGGCGACAGCCAATGGAAGGATAAGTAAGTTATATCCTAATGACCAGGCTAGGTTTTCACGGATTATCTTACGCGTTTTTAATGCCAAAGTACGCGACTTAAGTAATCTATCGAGCTTATCACCCAGTAACACCATATCCGCAGAGGCTTTCGCCACATCGGTACCGCCGCCCATAGCGACTGAAAGGTGGGCACCCGCAAGAATAGGGGCATCGTTAATACCATCGCCAACCATCATGGTAATGTCACTTGCATCTCGAGAGTTCAGGTAAGCAAGTTTATCTTCAGGTTTCGCGTTAGCAACAATATCAGTAATACCGATCTCTTCTGCAACAGGTTTCGCGTTAATCAAAGAATCGCCAGTCAGCAGAGTCGTTTTAATTCCCGCTTCTTTAAATTGCTTAATAAACTCGATGCTTTCTTTGCGAATGGGATCTTCATAAGTGAACGTCGCGATATGACGATCCGACATCGACAAGTAAATACCGTTACTTTCCGATGGTTGAGCTTCACCTAGAATGAATTCACTACTACCAATCGCAACTTTTTGGCCATTCCACTCACCAGTGATGCCTGAACCAATCACGTTATTAACTGACTCGACTTCGATCTCATCAGAAATATGTGTTTTAAACGCTTTAGCGATAGGGTGGTTAGCATGTTGCTCTAAGCTCGCCGCTACTTTGAGGCAGATGTCTTTATCAAGTTCAGCAAAAGTTTCCACTTGGCTGATACGAATATCACCTTCAGTCAATGTGCCCGTTTTATCGATGATCAAGTGATTCACCTTGCACAAGGTTTCGAATACGTGGCCTTTGCGCAGCAAGATACCGAAGTTACCCATGCGAGAAGTCGAGCAAGTTATCGCCGTCGGTGTTGCCAGTGATAGAGCACAAGGACACGTCGCTACCAATACCGAAAGCATGATCCAGAAAGCGTCTTCTGGACGAGTTTGGTGCCAATAGAACCAAGTACCGAATGAGATGACTAAGATCACTGCGACAAAGTATCGAGCCACAACATCGGCTATTTCTGCAATACGCGGTTTCGACAATTGCGCTTCATCTTGCAGGCGAACGATATTAGAAATCACTGAATCGGCTTTTGATGTCATGACTTCCAATTCAAACGACTCGTCTCCATTCAATGTGCCAGCGAAGACCGCATCGCCTTCGTTTTTGACTACATGGATAGACTCGCCAGTCAGCATCGATTCATCGATATGAACTCTGCCAGACAAGACTTTGCCATCTGCAGGAATGTGTTCACCCGGAAGTACGCGAATTTGATCGCCAACTTTTAAGGTTTTTACCGGAACTTGTTCACCCTCTAGCGTTGTAGCCATAGCCGGAACCAGCTTAAGCAGATTACCACTGGCGGCGGCGGCTTTACGACGAGCACGCATTTCAAGAAAGCGACCAAGCAAAAGAAAGAAGGTGAACATCGAGATTGATTCAAAGAACACTTCGCCTTGCTCTGTCACTGTTGCCACCAAGCTGGCAACGTAAGCAAACAAGAGAGCTATCGACACGGGTACGTCCATTCCCAAGGTTCGACCTTTGATGCTGCGCCACGCATTGATGTAGAAAGGCAATGCCGAGTAGAGTAGAACTGGTGTTGCGAAAATTAAACTCACCCAGCGGAAATAGCTTTTGAATTCAGGTTCAAGGTTGCCAAACACTTCAAGATAAAGTGCTACAGCTAGCATCATCACTTGCATTGTCGCTAAACCAGCAACACCAAGACGATAAAGGTAGTTTTTCATCGAACGATGGTAAGCCGCTTCTTGTTGGTCCGCTTCGAACGGTGCTGCTTTGTAACCAAGGGTATGGATTGCTGACAATAACTCACTGAGTTTAACTTGCGTGTTATCCCAGCTAAGCAGGGCACGGTTAGTGGTGGTATTAACTCGAATGCTGCCCACCCCTCGTTTTGACGAGACTCGCTTCTCAATAAGCCACGCACAAGCGGCACAAGAGACACCTTCTAGTGACAATGTCACTTCTGACGTGTTTTCAGAATTACGAACGAACTCAAGTTGGACATCTTCGTTGTCATAATGACTGAGTGCCAGAAGTTGTTCTGGTACTAAATCCGCTTTCTCCGCCGGAGCAGTACGGTATTGGTAATAAGATACCAAGCCACTATCAACGATGGTCTGAGCTACCGTCTCGCAGCCAGGACAACACATCTGACGAGTCGCACCTAAGATCTCTACCTTAAAATCTGTTTCCGCTGGTACATCTTCACCGCAGTGRTAACAGGATTTACACATAAATTTTAATTCGTTAGTTGAGTTGGTGTATTAATTGGAAAGTTCATTCTGCCTTGTAATAACCATTCAGAATCATGTGGGGAAAGCTCAATAAACCATGGACCTTGCATCTCATGGTCCAAAGTTAGGGTGTAATTGCCTGTCGCATCGGCGGTAAGCATCTGAGTAAAATCGCGATCAGGAAGTGTGCGGTGTACGAACATTGCGTTAATTGCAGGGAAGTGTTCAAGCTTGCCTTTATTGAGAGTAATGATAACAGAATTGCCTCTCTCGTTAATGGCTGCGGATAGCCCCAGTTCTTTTGAAATATTTACTTTTGAAATGTCGACATTAATACCTTTTCCTTTTTTATAGTAATCCTCAGTGACTAAGTCGACAGAGTTTTGTGAGAATACAATCACCGTTAAGATCGTCCAGATCACGACTGTCGCTGGCAGCGCGATTAAGAACCACGGCCAAAACTGTTTATACCAAGGCTTTACCATAAAAAAAATCTCAAAAAAGAATAAAAAGAAGGCGTTATAAATTAAAGGAAAGACAACCTCTAGAAAGAGGCTGTCTTTTGTTTGTTACTCATCGTCCGAGTTACTTAGGCTCCATACATATGATGCGACTAATTGAACTTTGTCTTCGCCTAGAATGTCTTTCCAAGCGGGCATGACACCAGAGCGCCCATTCATGACTGTTTCAGTCACATCCGCACGAGAATCACCGAATAACCAGTTACGGTCTGTTAGATCGGGGGCACCTACAGCAGGGTTACCCTTACCGTCAGTACCGTGACACGCTGCACACACAACGAAGCGTGCTTTACCCGCTTCAGCCTCACGTGCATTCACACTACGACCTGAAAGGCTAAGTGTGTAGCTAACCACTTCTTTAACGCCTTGCTCACCTAACGCATCTTTCCATGCTGGCATTTGGCCGATACGACCGTGCATGAGTGTCGTGACAATCGCTTGCGGTTCCCCTCCATATAGCCATGCATTATCAGTAAGGTTAGGAAAACCTTTCTGACCTCGGGCGTCAGAGCCATGGCACTGAGAACAGTTTTGCAGGAATAAACGCTGACCCACTTTTATTGCATCTGCATCTGATGCGATATCAGGAACAGAACGCAAACCATTCTCGTCATAAGCCAACTTTCTGAATGCTTCACCAAAGTAAGTGTCTGCATCATCAAGCTCTTTCGCGTATGCATCTAGCTGTTTGTTTGCTTGTGCGGCTGCGATTGCAGATCGAGACTCTTCAATGTTACGAACGTCTTGGTTTGAACTTGTCCAACCCAGTAAGCCTTTAAAATTACCAAGACCCGGGTATAGAGCAAGGTAAACCGCCGCAAATACAATGGTGCTAATGAAAAGATATGTCCACCACTTTGGAAGGGGGTTATTAAGCTCTCGAATACCGTCGTATTCATGGCCCATATCCTGGCCTTCTTCTACGCCAGTTCGATCTTTAAAACACCAACGAAGTAGGACCACACAACCAATTAGGGTACCAATCGTAATCGCACTAACCCAGATACTCCAGAATGTACTCATTACTTTGTCACTCCTTGATTTTTAGAACTTGTTGCAGGCTCATCGTCTGCAAACACAAGGTTCGCATCTTCGTCGAAACGTGATTTACGATTCTTGCCATATGCCCACCAAACGATGCCAATGAAGCAAGCAAAAACAGTCACAGTCCAAACACTTTGAAATGTAATAATGTCCATAATTATTCCTTATTTCATTGCGTGGCCAAGCGATTGAAGGTACGCGATGATTGCATCCATCTCTGTTTTTCCTTCAACATCTTGTTTCGCGTTAGCAATTTGTTCATCTGTGTAAGGCACACCAAATTGATTACGGAAGAGTTCAAGCTTCTGTTGAGTCAATTTGCCATCAAGTACGTTCTCAGCAAGCCATGGAAAACCAGGCATGTTGGATTCGGGAACAAGTTCACGAGGGTCGATAAGGTGAACCCGGTGCCACTCATCAGAGTAACGTTCACCAACACGCGCCAGATCTGGGCCTGTACGCTTAGAACCCCATAGGAATGGGTGCTCCCAAACACTTTCACCAGCGACAGAGTAGTGACCGTAACGTTCAGTTTCAGAGCGGAAAGGACGAATCATTTGGCTGTGACATACGTTACAACCTTCGCGGATATAAACATCACGACCTTCCATTTCCAGAGCAGAGTAAACGCGTAAATTATCTACAGGTTCCGTAGTCTGTTTTTGGAAAATAAGAGGGGTAATTTCGACCAAAGCACCAAAACTGATCGCGATAACGATCAAGATTGCGAGTAGGCCAACGTTCTTCTCTACTAACTCATGGCGATTATTTGAATTTGAGCTCATTCTCAATCTCCTTAAGCCGGTTGAGGGATAGCTTTGAGGCTATCTTGTGGTGCTGAAATCGTTTTGTACGTATTGTATGCCATTAAGAACATACCGAGTAGGAAGATACCTCCCCCTAAGAAACGGACAAAGTAGAACGGGTAAGACGCTTCAACAGATTCAACAAAACTGTATGTCAATGTTCCATCAGAATTGACTGCACGCCACATCAAGCCTTGCATTACACCTGATATCCACATAGCAACAATGTAAAAAACCGTACCAATCGTTGCTAACCAGAAGTGCACGTTGATTAGGGATACAGAATACATACGTTCTTGACCAAACAGTTTAGGTACCAAGTGGTAAATAGAACCAATTGAAACCATTGCAACCCAACCTAACGCACCAGAGTGAACGTGACCAATTGTCCAATCCGTGTAGTGAGACAGTGCGTTAACGGTTTTAATTGCCATCATCGGACCTTCGAAAGTCGACATACCGTAAAATGATAAAGAGACGATTAAAAAACGTAAGATAGGATCGTAACGAAGTTTGTGCCATGCACCAGACAGGGTCATAATTCCGTTGATCATGCCACCCCAAGAAGGAGCAAACAGAACCAATGACATCACCATACCGAGAGACTGTGTCCAGTCTGGAAGTGCCGTGTAATGTAGGTGGTGAGGGCCAGCCCAAATATAAAGAGAGACAAGAGCCCAGAAGTGAACGATAGACAAACGGTAAGAGTAAACGGGGCGACCAGCTTGTTTAGGTACGAAATAGTACATCATACCAAGGAAACCAGCTGTCAATAGGAAGCCTACCGCATTGTGTCCGTACCACCATTGCACCATTGCATCAATCGCACCGGAATAAATCGAGTACGACTTAAACGCAGAGACTGGAACAGCTAAGCTGTTAACGATGTGCAACACGGCAACTGTGATGATGAAGGCTCCGAAGAACCAGTTTGCGACGTATATGTGTGATGTCTTACGTTTAATCATGGTTCCGAAGAACACGATCGCATAAGCTACCCATACAAGAGTAATCGCAATATCGATTGGCCATTCTAGTTCTGCGTACTCTTTACCCGAGGTCAAGCCTAACGGTAAAGTTATTGCAGCGGATAGGATAATCGCTTGCCAACCCCAAAAGGTAAAGGCTACGAGAGGACCACCGAAGAGACGCGTTTGACAGGTACGTTGCACAACATAATATGATGTTGCAAACAGCGCACTTGTACCGAACGCAAAAATAACCGCATTAGTATGCAGGGGACGTAAACGACTGTACGTCAGCCACGGCGTATCAAAGTTTAGCTGTGGCCAAACTAATTGAGCGGCAATCAAAACACCAACGCCCATACCGACAATTCCCCACAGAATGGTAACTAGGGTAAATTGACGGACGACCGTATAGTTGTAGTTTTGTTCAAGCTGCTTTTCTTGGCTCATTTGCATGCTTCCAATTTCTTATTTACTACACTTTACTTCCAACACGACTCACGTCGTAATGCCACCCAAATTAGAAAAGGAAATTCAACCTATTCAGGGCGTTATTTCCACTTGCTGATTTTAAAAAAAAGTGGCATTTTCAACGCAACACTATACGTGAATTAACAAATCAATGACAGAGTAGTAACCTTACGCATGGTCAGGAATTGATTTTTTATTTAAAAACTTTGAACTTTGTTACAAGGAATCGAGATTAAAATGGCGGCACAAAAGCTAACAAAAGCAAGGCTTGTTCAAATAATCATCATGTTGGCTGTCTTGATAACAGCATTTATTTGGAGAACGATAAACTATGAGAGTAACGAAACAATAAAGTGCATAGTTTCAAAGCCTTGTGAAATTGGAACTGATAAGCATAGCATTTTGATTTTGGACAATGACTTGGGGTATTCCATTAAAGCGTCGGAAATAGGGGCATTCTCTATTGGCTATAATGGCAACGGCATTTTGGAAGAAAAAGAACCATCGAATTGGCTATTGCAAACGAGTGATAAGACACCGTCAATCTTTGTTACATTTACACAACAGGCAGTTACATTTAATGTGAAAATCTTTCAAGAGTGACCGTTCAAAATGTTAGTAGCTCCTCGATTATTTCGATGGAAAAATACCGGGATGAGTGAAACATAGTGCTTATAAGTGTTATAAAGAGACTATGAGTAAATTTTTCAAGATTCTATGAAATTTCTATCAAAAGTATCTTATTCCTTAGATGATAAGATAGCCGTTAAAGAGTTGCTCAGCGAGGCAGAAAAACTCGAGGATATTGCTTGTCTTATTTGTTATTGCACAGAAGAGTACTCGACACTCGCTGTGCAGAAATATTTGGTGGATGCACTTCCTAACACTCCGATACATGGTTGTACCACTTGTCACGGTATTATGACTGAAACTGGGTTTCATTCTGGTCCAGTGATTGGGGTTCTCATCATTTATGACTCGGGGATCAACGCTTACGGTACAGGAATTGAACACTTTGCAGACTCTATAGACCGAAGTACCTTCTGTGCTATCGATAAAGCACTCAAGAACGCTAACCGAGAAGGTGAAATCCCAGATCTTATCCTTCTTCATTCCACGCCAGGCAATGAAGAGAAGGTAATGGCAGCCATCGACAGGAAATTCGGTACTGAAGTGCCTATTATTGGTGGCAGCGCTGCAGATAATCAGGTATCTGGGAATTGGAGCATTTTTACCGAAGATTCGCTGTCTATCAATGGAATATCATTAACAGTATTATTTTCTTCTCAGTCTATTTACTCATCTTTTAGTGCAGGTCATACACCTACACGTTACTCAGGTACCGTGACCAAAGTAAGAAACCGAATATTGTTGGAGATAGACCACAGGCCAGCTGTCACCGTTTATAACGAATGGACGAATTTTCACTTAGGTGGCAGTGATGACGGTTATATATTTGAAAAGTCCTCTGTCTATCCACTGGGTAGGAAAGTCGGCTCTTCATACGACTATCCATACTTCAAATTATCCCACTCAATCAGAGAAACCGAGTGTGACGGGATCGAACTCTTCACCGATATAAATGAAGGCGACACCATCTATTTAATGCAGGGATCTAAGCAACAACTGATCAGCCGAGCGGCTAATATCATTCATTCAGGTAACTACAACGATATGGCTCTTGAAGAGAAACTAGGCGCAATTAATATATTTTGTGCAGGACCAATGCTAACGCTTAAACAAGACATGGATGAAGTCTGTAGGCAGATAAACCACGCTCTTAATGGTCTTCCGTATATTTGCCCATTTACTTTTGGTGAGCAAGGGAGACTATCTGGTGGTGAGAATGCGCATGGCAATTTAATGGTGTCATCTGCAACGTTCTATAGGTTAAAAATGTAATGGGTTCTCAAGGTCAAGAAGCACTACAAGAAGCTCGTATTGAACTGCAAAAATCAAAATCGCGCGAACGAAAATTAGCCGAAGAGAATAGGGTTATTTTATCAACTATCTCGGCAATCAGTAAGGCGAGTAACATATCTGAGATATTCTCAAGCCTTGAATTAGTATTAAGGAAGTACATTAAATTTGACGACTTTACTTTTGTTAGCGATCATCAGTGACGTACTGGATTTCTCAAAAATCGAATCAGGATGCTTTTCGCTGACACCTCAATGGAGCAACGTAAGAGACACTGTAACTTTTGTTATTTCTGAACAAAAGAAGGCTGCTGACAATAAAGGGTTGGCACTAATGGTAACCAGCGACATCTCTGGAGGTGAACTTCATTACATCGATCCAAGCCGCTTAGCTCAAATTTTATTTAACCTGATCGGTAACGCGATTAAGTTTACTGAGCATGGACATGTTCATGTTTCTATTCAATCCCAAGCGAGCTCGTTTTATATCTCAGTAGAAGACACTGGGATTGGCATCAATTCGCAGCAACGTTCGTCGTTGTTCAGTCCATTCGTGCAAGCTGATAGTACAATTACACGTAGATTTGGTGGTACTGGTTTAGGCTTGGCGATAACCAAGCGACTGGTAGAACTGATGAATGGACGCATATCGGTAGAGAGTGAGCCAGGAAAAGGATCGAAATTCGAGGTACAGTTACCGATTCTTACTCGAGTAACGAACAATCTAGCTCACGATGAAGAGAAAAGCTCCTCAAGAGAACTCAGAAACTGCTATTCAGTTTTAGTTGTCGAAGACAACCCAACGAATCAAATGGTGATTAAGCTCATATTAACACGACAAGGCCATAACGTTTTCATTGTCAGTAATGGTGAAGAAGCCATTAACTTTATTGAAAGAGACAAGGACCCAATCGACATTATCTTGATGGATGTCTCTATGCCAGTTATGGATGGTTTAACGACAACTAAATACATAAGAGAGTTAAACATCAAAACTCCAATTGTCGCACTAACAGCACACACATCAAGAGAAGATCGACTTTCGTGTTTGGCCGTAGGAATGAATGATTTCGTGACTAAGCCAGTAAGAACCCAAGAAATAACAGAAGCGATTAATAGATTAATGCTTAAGATCTAATAAACATATTCTTAATCGAAGATTAGGAAATATGTTTATTAGGTATTTTATGGTAAATAGCCTAAGTGTTAAATACAATCTTAACTCGGTAAAGGCAGGGTATTACATATAAGGTCAAACACTATAAACCTCAGATGCAATTTAACATAATATACATAATACGCACTTAGAGCTTTCAGAAAGCCAGTAAAACTATAGCCACCTAGAACCACTTAACAAAGCCTAACCAAGCTTTAAAAGCGCTTAGCAGAATGAAAGGTTTTCGTTTTTCTCTCAAACTCTGAAACGCTTCGCTGCTTATCGCTCAACAAACTGAATCGACCCCTTAACATGATCACGTTCGCTTATCCCTACGGGCTGAAATACTAAGCTGGCTCATAACCGTCAAAATCACCAGAGGCAAGCAT
>NZ_JAKJSY010000059.1:0-32993 GCF_050337445.1 Vibrio minamisatsumaniensis
TCAAAAGACTACCGAGATTTAATCGCAGCTCATAATCTAAAACAAAGCATGAGTAGGAAGGGGAATTGTTGGGATAACGCCTGTGTTGAAAGCTTTTTCCACTCAATGAAAGTAGAAGCCGTCCAATACGAGCCGATAATGACCCGAGAAGAGATGCGCCAAGCGCTTTTTGAATACATTGAAGTTGATTATAATCGAACAAGAAGGCACAGTGCTCTTGGGTATCTAAGCCCAGTTAACTTTGAAAAACAATATGTAGCTTAATGCGGTGTCCAGTCTAACTGGAGCAGATCATAGTAGTGTAAGTTACCGGCCAATCCGTTCAAAACTGATAACTCTGAAGTTATCTAACTCCCGTTCAAGAGGCTACGTCGTGCATAAACCTAGGTACAGTCGTAAATGAAACACTTTGAACTAGCTCTATATACAATCAAAAAACACTGTAAAATAATTATAAAACAGCTTATAAATCAACCAACAATCACACAAAAATACTACTAAGTAATCACTATGCCAAGATTTGATAAACCGATAGAAAAAGTAATGTACTTTGAGTTCCTTGAACAATATGACATATATCAACTTGCGGGAATTTCCCAACATCTAAATCACAAGCAAAGCGCTGACTTTAATTTTCAATCAAGCCAAAAATTAACTTCGGAAAGGTATAAATCAGAAATAGTGGGGTACTTCAAGAATGCATCGGACATGCTAGGCGGGTTACACAATACACCAGAGTCAAAAGTCAGAACGATTGCCTATGATGTACTTTCATTGAGCGATATGCGGTTTTCCACCACAAAAGACACTCGACTTATAATCTACATATTTACAAAAATTGTGACAAATAACCTCATTCAACATCTACCAGAAACACCGCCAAACACTATCACCGATATTAATTCGAYGCTGAATTACCTCATCAATGCATTCATCTCATCACAAATACAAGTCGAGAAAAAAAGAGAGTTAATCAATAGTATAATTGACGCGTACTACAGCTCATCAGAAGCGTTTAAATTTAACTGGCTTGACGATAAAAATGATGACCAGGTGGCGTGGGTAGTTGACTATTTCCCCAAAATATCCTCAGTAAAGAGCATCGTTGCTAAATTGCCAAACGTAATGAACATCAATGAAAGTCACACTAAAATCGTTCCGGCTATTTTTCATTCACTAGATATTAGCGACGCTGAAAAAAAACTGATCATGATGAACTTCAAAAGAGCATGGTCGCAGAAGAAATATAGGGGAAAAACCACAAGGGAAAACAAAAAAACCTTAAATATCGTTGTTGACGAAACGGTATCAATCCAGCTTCATCAGCTTTCCAAACAATTTAACATGCCCATCAACCAGGTAATCACTTTGATGACCAATCAGTTTACTAGTAAATCTGAAGAATTAATGAGAAGCATTGAAGAAGATAAAAAAAATAAAGCCACACAATTCTCTAAGCTTCTATAGCATGCTTGGAGAGCTATAAAGCTCTCCAATATTTAATTTTACCTGTTTAGCACTCGTTGGCGGACCCAGTCTTGAACCTCACCTTCTACCCATGCGACGGCTCTATCTCCAATTGGCACCTGTGATGGAAACTGCTGTTTTTCTATAGAGCGATACATTCCCGACCTTGATAAGCCAGTCATTACTAGTACTTCATTGAGACGAATTAAGCGAGTGGTTACGTTTGGCATATTGACACCTTACAAGTGAGTGGATTTCACTTAAATGACATATATCTGAAATTATTTAGGTTATATGCACCATAGAAAACCGTACTCTACGTCAAGCCAATGCCTTTCAATCTATTGCAGGCTTAAAGTTACACTGTAACCCTTATTTACTGGAGCATCAAATCACAATACATACCTATTAACCCACTACCTTCAGGCTCTTTTTACCACTCATCGACAAGCTCCCCGAAGCAGCCTCTTCGATATGATCACTCCACCACGCCATGAGAACTTTACGGCGTTCAAGGTAATCAGTGCGGTTGTATGCGCTTCTTACCTTATCCCTATCCACATGAGAAAGTGCGGCTTCAATAATGTCTGGATCAAAATTCTGTTCATTTAGAGTGGTACTGGCTAATGCGCGTAAGCCGTGAGACGTTTGCCGGCCCTTCATGCCCATTCTTACTAATGCCTTATTTGCTGTCTCTTTATTGATGTGATTTTTGTTACTTTTGTCAGCAGGGAAAAGGTATTCACTATCACCCGTGATGAAATCAATGGTTTCCAATAGATCTAGAGTTTGTTTTGTTAAAGGGACAGTATGCACTCTTCCCTTTTTCATTCGTTCAGCAGGAATGACCCAAAGCATCTTTTCTCTGTCAATTTCATCCCAACGTGCCCCAGCAGTTTCAGCTGGCCTTGTCATGGTGTGAAGTTGCCATTCTAGCAAGCAGCGAGTGATGGGTTTTATGGATGCGTAGTTGATTGTTTTGAGGAGCTCTGGAAGCTCATCTGGGGCTAACGAAGCTTGGTTGGTTACCTTGGCGGTTTCAAAAGCTTTACCAATGCCTGCTAGCTTGTTGTGCTCAATCACACCCGTGTTTACTGCAAAGGTCATTATCTCATTGAGGTTACGACACAAACGCCCTACTGTTTCTAGCTTACCTTGGTTGGCAATGGGTTTAATTGTTTTGATCGCTTGAGGGGCTGTTATATCACCAAGAGGAAGCTTACCAAGGTCAGGTAAGAGGTACTTCTCAATGCGTTGCTTTAATTTCTTAGCCGTTTGCTCTTTGACGCTTGTTTTCTTCACTTCAATCCAGTCATCAAATACTGCTTGCAATGTGTTTGATAGCTCGATCTGCTTCGTTCTAAGCGTATTATCACGATGCTCTTTAGGATCAATACCGTCTGCAAGAAGCTCTCTTGCCTCAATCGCTTTAGTTCGAGCTTTAGCAAGCGATACAGATGGGTATTTGCCAATACTGAGGTTTGCTCGTTTGCGAGTAATTGGACGGTAATAGTTAAAGAGCCACAATTTGGAACCATTCGGCTTTATTCTCAATGCAAGACCATCACCATCGAGCAGGCTATATTCCTTTTCTTTTGGTTTTGCTTGTAAGATCTGAGTCGCTGTTAATGGGGTTGTTTTCCTAGCCATAGTAACATCACCAATCCGTATTTCCTGTAGTGTTACTAACAGTGTTACTTTAAACGGTGGATTTTACAACACATCACGGGACCTCTTGGGACCAAAAAATGGCTAAGAGCCTGATAAAACAAGGAATTACAGGCACAAAAAAGCCCACACTAGGTGGGCTTTCTTTTTGAATTTGGTGCCCGCTACTGGACTCGAACCAGTGACACCTTGCATGTCATGCAAGTACTCTAACCAACTGAGCTAAGCGGGCAATGCTGTGAAACTTATCTAACCGCTTTACTAAGTGGCTAACGCTTCAGAACGAGATGGATAATAACGAGTGAATGGGTAGCGTGCAAGGATAAATTTGCACAAAATTGATCGTTTGCTTTTAAAATAAACAATCAGGATAAATTTCAAACATATTCCATATCAACGACTTGAATTCGATCACATTTTAAATCCATTTGAGTCTTTCGATAATGAGACGTGCTTGGTGCCTTTGTGACCTCCGATGGCACATTTTATCCGAAATTAGTCTTGTTCCTCTTCGGATTCAAACACCACATTATAGTTCTCGGTATAAGTACAGTTAGGCTGGCGACTGCAAGTGAAAAATCGTCGACCTTTATGGTCACCTTGGCTTGCAAGCTTGATGATCATCGGGCTGCCACACTTTTTACAGAATCGAATTTCTTTTGAGGGTTCGATTAAGTCAATGTGAGCCGCAAGCAATCTTTTTAAGCGACTCACTTGATAACTGTGCTTCACCGATGCTCCAATTAAAGGCAATCCTGCCGACTTGCAAACATGAAGCAACAGTTTTTCACGCTCCATTTTACTTTTATCCAAAGATTTGCCGTTATCAAGCTCAATGATAACTCTTGGCTTTAGCGTTCTTGAGTCGCAAACCACAAAATCAAAATAACGTCGCGATATCTTATTGTTGGCAATGAACCAGTTTTTCTTGGTATTGCTCTTTGCTGGTGTAAGCACCGTTGTCATATTCACTTTTGCAAACACCACACCATGATTGCCAACCGCCGAGAGCAAAGCGTTATGAAAGGCAGCTTGCTGTGTGTTAAGCAATGCCCCTTTCGCCTGATAAGCGTGGTCTTTTGTGTCGTCATGCTTAAATACGTACTTCTGAATGAAATAAAAGAAAACAACAAGCACCACTACAACGATAAAAATATTAGTCATGTTCCAACAAAATCACGTAAATGGGGAGATATAGAGAGATTGTAGCGTAAGTAGAAAAGCGTCATGTGGCAAGAAAAAGAGAATCAGTTGTTAACTCTAATCACGACCTTTTTGTTGTTGCTGCTTAATCGGGACTCGATTCCAAGCGTTGGACAAGCAAACTTGAATCATCGACATCATGCCCAAGGGAATCACTCACTTTAACCTTCCTGTCCCCACATGGTTAGGCAGTCTCGCAAGCGATAAAAGGATGGTTTTATCCATTATAACAAGCAAGACGACCCTCGCCTCGCACTCATGCTAACAATGCAAAGAGTACGGTTAACACATTGTTTCTATTCATTTATCAGTACCATTGCTGATTGCATTCCAATTTCATCGACGTATGTTTAAAAGCGGTCAAACACTATACCCAACAGATATACAGATTAAAATCCTACGCACCGGTAGATCTGGGTTGGATTTTTCTCACTAATTAGAGTAATCAGGCAACTTTCTTGATTTAACTCAGACAATCATCTACCTCATTGGCGTTATAGTGATTTTCCTGTCCCTATAGCCGTGACTTCTTAAGAACGAGCGGAAACATAATGAGAATTAACAATGACCCAAATAAATGAACAACGTCTTGTCGACCATTTCTGTGATCTTGTGAAAATCGATAGTGAATCACGCAACGAAAGAGCCATTGCTGAAACGCTGGCTGAACAGCTAGGCGAATTAGGTTTCGAAGTTAGCAAACTGGCGGTGCCAGAAGAAGTGTCTAACGGATTCAACATCTATGCTCGCCTTGATGGCACACTGCCAGGCAGCATTGTATTCAGTTGCCACATGGACACGGTAACGCCGGGTATTGGTATTGAACCCATCATTGAAGACGGTATTATCCGTTCAAAAGGCAATACGATTTTAGGTGGTGACGATAAATCTGGTATTGCGGCAATTATGGAAGCGGTTCGTGTAATCAAAGCTGAAAACCAAGCGCATAAAACCATCGAGATTGCGTTCACGGTATACGAAGAAGGCGGTCTGTTTGGCTCATTGAACTTTGATATGTCTTACATTCAATCTAAGCACGCTATTGTTCTTGATACCGGTGGTCCAATTGGTACCATCGTAACCGCAGCGCCGGGTCAACAAAAGATTTTAGCTAAAATCAAAGGTCGCCCTGCTCATGCTGGTTTAGCGCCAGAAGAAGGCATCAGTGCTATTCAAGTGGCAGCCGATGCCATAACCAAAATGAATCTACTACGTATTGACGAAGAAACAACAGCAAACGTAGGGATTGTTGAAGGCGGTCAAGCAACCAACATCGTTATGCCAGAACTTAAAGTTGTCGCAGAGGCTCGTTCTCTAAATGGTGAGAAACTGACAGCGCAAGTTGAACACATGATTTCAACCTTTGAAGAGAGCGCAAAACAGTTCGGTGCAGAAGTGGAAATTGAATCGACTCGTGCTTACGATGCATTCGTAATTGCAGAAGATCATCCGCACATTCTTTCTATCAAATCGGCATTTGAGAAGCTTGGCGTAAAAGCGAACACCAAACGTAGCGGTGGCGGCAGTGATGCAAATAACTTCAATGCGAAGGGCTTAACAACGGTTAACCTTTCAACGGGTATGGCCAAAGTTCATACAACCGAAGAGCATATTGCAGTGAAAGACATGGTTGCAATCACTGAGTTTGTTGTCGCTTACGTAACACAATAATCTCATCAGCGATTAGGGGGTTGGTGCTGACTCTCCCCCTATTCGTCACTAAAAAGCCGAGACATCACAATGATTCTCGGCTTTTTGTTTTTTAATTTATGCTTTTGCCTGTTCAAGCTGGAGGCTAAAGTTCACCGGAACGGGATGTTCGGCTAAAAGCCCCTGCGCTTCCAGAACTGCCCTTCGTCTTTCGCAACGAGTTCGAATGTTTTATCGGCAATGATATTGCCTTTGAGCTCAACGGTCATTCGCCATTTGCCCAACTTGTTTGAGACAGGAGCCCAAATGGTGTCGCCTAGATAGAAATCCCAGTCGTTGTTACTCACATACTCTTCCCCAGCAAACGGTTCGAGAACTTCGCCTTCGTCTGTGGTGATATTAGGGTGATAAATGCAGTAGCGAATTTTCTCACCTTTGGCTTTTTTAATATTCAAGATGTAGCCAAATTCCACGTCAATTTCTGCGTCGACAATGGTGGTGAAAGCTTGAATTTTTGGAAGATGTTTGGATTTGGAGTCCCACGTCGTGTAGATACCGTAAGATGTCATGTCGACGACTGCCGATCGCTTTGCCATTATGTATTACCTAATTTTCATCGTTCTTTGACATTGGCGGTTTTAGCCAGCCAAAGAACAAAAGCCTATTCTTGCCAATCTTTTGCCATACGCTTAATCACAGACGGTTCAATATCATGAATGCTGCCAAATTGCTCTCGGCACACCTCAATGACCAAATCCGCTTGATATTGACGAGCGAGCTGGCGATACGCTTTCATCTCCCATTGTTTGATGAAGGTATTTGACACCACGACATCTAGCCCCTGCTTCAAGCCGTTTTCAACCATGTTCTGACACCACTCATGTGCCTGTTGCAGCTGTCTAGAGTCAAACCGATATTCGCCTTGGTCGTTCACAAAGTACATATCAGCTTCAACATGTAATGCATGGTAAGTTTTTGCTTTCGTCGACTTCCCCGAACCAGGTAGCCCTCGAATGAGTATTAACTTCATCTATCGCTTTATCATCGAATTCTAAACCATCAAGTTACCTAAAATACCAATCGATGACATTGATAACAATCACTCGAACTAGATCCATAGAACAAATAGGCAAGCCTCTGCGAATTTGGGTGCAACACGCGCGCACCGCCCCCCCCCCCCAAATGAGGCATGACAAAAAGTATCAGAGACGAAATATGCCTCTCGATCCACTTTGCATATCGACAAATGTATCAAACTATTATAAATTTAGCGGTATAGACGTCTAAATATCTATCTTAGGGAGAAAACTGTGCCTATTCGCATTCCAGACCAACTACCAGCATCCGATGTTCTGCGTCAAGAGAATATCTTTGTCATGCCGGTTTCAAGAGCATCGACACAGGAAATCCGTCCACTTCGAGTCTTGATCCTTAACTTAATGCCAAAAAAAATTGAGACTGAAACTCAATTTTTACGCTTATTGTCAAACAGCCCACTTCAGGTAGACATCGAACTTCTGCGTATTGATGATCGACCAAATAAAAACACACCAGCAGAACATTTAGATAACTTCTATCGTCAATTTGAAACGATAAAAAGCCGTAACTTCGATGGCTTGATCATCACTGGCGCACCGCTTGGTTTAGTGCAATTTGAAGATGTCATCTACTGGGAGCATCTCAAAACCATCATGGAATGGGCAAACAAGCATGTTACGTCAACGCTCTATGTCTGTTGGGCGGCTCAAGCGGGTTTGAAATTACTGTATGATTTGCCAAAACGCACTCGCAAAGAGAAGCTCTCCGGTGTTTACAGCCACGAGATACATAACCCATACCACCCTATTTTACGCGGGTTTGATGATACTTTCTTAGCTCCGCACTCTCGCTATGCAGATTTCTCTGAAGAGTATCTCGCTGAGCACACTGATCTTGATGTTCTCGCAACTTCTGATGTCGCGGGGGTGTATCTAGCGGCGACCAAAGATAAGCGAAACGTGTTTGTAACGGGTCACCCTGAATACGACTCTCATACACTTCACAATGAATACATCCGAGATTTGGGCGAAGGCATGGAGCCTGTGATTCCAATCAACTACTATCCGAACAACAACCCAGACAATAAGCCGATTGCTAGCTGGCGTAGCCACGGACATTTGTTGTTCTCAAACTGGCTAAACTACTGCGTTTACCAACAAACGCCTTACGATTTAGAGCACTTCAGTGAAGAGAATTTCACTAAAGACGATTAAACCATAACGCGTCTTAGACCATTCGATATCAAGTTGCGTCCAATCGGCGATGAATCATCCGCCCTTTGGACGCCGCTTTTTATGGTGAATGGATCGCATTCCAAAACAGATTTATCACTTCAACTCATGCGATTTCATATGATGGTTCACTCTTCATAAGGAGCTGCGCATGCCTGCTAAGTCGTTATCGTCAAAATCCACATTATTATCAAGCCTCTCGTTACTCATCACTCTCTCTCTGGTGGGGTGTGTTTCAGTGACTGAAGGGCCACTTCAGGTAGAGAGCGACCCAATTGCGATGTCTGAATCTCGTATTGAGTTAGGCTTAGGTTATCTAGGACAAGGTAATATGATGAGAGCCCGTGAAAACCTAGAACTGGCGGTCAAGCATGCGCCAAACTATTACCGAGCGCGACTTTCGATGGCACATTACTACGAACAAGTCGGTGAAGTGAATGAAGCAAGAGCGACCTATCAGAAAGCGCTTCGTTTGGATTCCAAAAACGGTAATGTACTGAATAACTACGGTACGTTTTTGTGTAAGCAAGGCGAATATGAACAAGCTGATAAATATTTCAATCGCGCCATTGAACAGCCTTACTATTATTTGGTTGCTGCCAGTTATGAAAACGCCGCGTTTTGTGCGTTTAAAGCGGGTCACATTCACCAAGCGAGGCACTATTTTATCAAAGCCATCGACCACGATCCCAACCGCGTGAGGTCGATATTACAGCTTTCAAAAGTTGAAGTCAGTGAAGCCGACTATAACAACGCACGACTTCGGTTATTCAAATTCCACCAGCGATATGGTTACCAAGTGCCTTCACTTAAAATCCTCATCGAACTGGAACGCAAAGCCGGCAACCGCGCGCTTCAGCAGAAATATCAGAGTCAACTGGATAAGCTACTGACGGCAGCCTAAATCGATATTAACTCACTGGCCATTACAACAACGGGCTTGCTGACAGTATCAGCAAGCCCGTTTTGAGTTTAACGAAGGTTGTGTCTTGTTATTTCAAATGAATCCACTGTTGGCGCTGTTCGTCGTCCATGAACGTCCATGCAACAAAGCGACTGACTTTTTGACCTTGTGACATCTCAACCACCTTCACTTGTTTCGCTCTCAATTTACCAAGCTCTGAACGGATCATATCCACGTTATCTTTCTTCGAAATGAGCGTGGTAAACCACAATACCTGTGTAGCAAACAGCTGACTCTCTTTTGCCATCTTTAAGATGAAAGCCGCTTCGCCACCTGGGCACCACAACTCGCTTTTCTGGCCACCAAAGTTCAAAGTCGGTTTATTCGCTGTCTCTACACCCTTCTGTGGCCTTGTGCTATTTTTACGCTCAGGCTTAAACGGCATACCCGCTTTCTTGGCACGATTGGCGGCTAAGTTGTCTAGTTTACGCTGAGAACCTTGATCCGCTTCTTGCTGCGAAGCGTGGAAAGGCGGATTACAAATAGTGACATCGTAACGCTCATTATCCTTAATCACACCTTTAAAAATCGACTCCGAGTCGGTTTGCAAACGAGTACGGATCTTACCCTTTAGGTTGGCATTACTTTCCGCAATGAAGTTCGCAGTTTTCACGGACACCGGATCGACATCAGTACCCGTGCAGCGCCATTTGTATTCGGTTGCACCAATAATAGGGTAAATACAGTTTGCACCCACACCAATATCTAATGCTTTAACCGAAGCATGGTTATAAGGTTCGCCCTGCCCGTCGCTATTCAATATGTCGGCAACTCGGTGAATGTAATCAGCACGGCCTGGAATTGGTGGACACAAGTAACCCGCTGGAATATCCCAATGCTTAACGCCATAGTGGTGAGCCAACAACGCTTTGTTGAGCAACTTAACCGCCAGCGGATCGGAAAAGTTAACCGTGTCTTCACCGACGGGGTTCTTAATAAGGTGCTCTTTGAGCTCCGGCAAGGCTGCAACTAATAACTCAAAGTTATAACGACCAGTGTGCTGGTTTCTTGGGTGCAACCCGCTTTGAGGCTTTTCTGCCGAACGTCTTTTCTGGGCGGCGTTTTTATTAAAAGCCGTTTTATTGAAAGAACCCTTATTCGATGATCCTTTATTCGCACCCTGTTTACCTTTGCTATCTTTTGCAAAAGGTCGCTTTGTTTTGTTGTTACTGGCGCCTTTAGGGGAACGGTTTTTATCAGATGTGTTCTTTGTAGAAATACGCTTGCTATTGCTTTGCTTACTCGTACCTTGCTCAGCTTGAGCATCTTTTGTTTTTGCTGATGAGGTACTGTTTTTCGACAGGCTTAGCGTGGTTCGGTTTTGTGATTGACTCATTGGGCTACTTCTTTAAATCTAAATAGATCATGAATAAACGGGCATCTAACTCTAATTGGTGATAGTCCGGCTCCATGTGACAGCATAGTTGGTAAAAGGCTTTATCGTGTTCTTTCTCTTTGATATGTGCCAATTCGTGTACCACCAGCATTCTCAATAGAGGCTCTGGTGCATGCTTAAACACACTGGCAATGCGAATTTCATTTTTTGATTTGATCTTGCCACCGTGATTCTTCGCAACGTAAGAGTGAAGGCCTAATGCATTATTGATTAGGTGTATCTTGCCGTCGTAAATCACTTTGCTGATCGGTGGTGTTTTTTTCATGTAGCGATTTTTTATCTCAATCGCATAGTCAAACAGGGCTTTCTCGCTTTTTATTTCATGTTTTTTTGGGTAGCGAGCTTCAAACCACGGCACCAATTTACCCGTCTCAACAAGTTGAGTCACAGGATCAAGAATGTGCTTAGGGTAGCCTTGAATATAACGTAACGAAGGATGCATGCTGAAAGACCGTACAAGTTACACCACGACAATACGTTGTGGTCTTGAAAATTGAGCCGCATAGTGTAACTGATCACACTTTTCTAATCACCTAGGATTCGTTACACTTTAGCGAGATTCACCAAGAGAATGAAAAAATGAAACGTGTTGTACTGTATGTCGCCGACAAATGCCCGCACTGTAAAGATGCCCAAAGGTATTTAGACTCTAAAAAAATTGTTTACCGCCTGACGAATGCAAAGATGCAACGTGGTCGCAAAGAGTTACAGGCGATGGGAGCTCGCTCGATCCCTGTGCTGAAAATCGGCGACCAAATAATGGTCGGATGGAATCAAAAGAATTTCGATAAGATGTACAACTCAAAGAATACATAACGTGGCCGACTCTGAGCCTTTCAATTAGTGCTTTTGATTGACCACCGTTCTGATATCCTACGAAAAATTTCAATTCGGACCCTGTTATGTCGAACACTCAAAGTACTGATCTTCAAACCCCCGATCTTCAAACTATCCATGATCAAGTAAAACAGTGGTTAGACGATGTCGTTATTGGCTTGAACTTGTGCCCATTCGCAGCCAAACCACAACGTAATAAGCAGATTAAGATCGTGGTGAGTGAAGCGAATACGGAAGAAGCGTTATTAGAAGAGATCATGACGCATTTCATCGAGTTAGATAACACCCCGGTCGCAGAATTAGAGACGACTTTGGTGGTTGTGCCTAACATGTTGCAAGACTTCTTTGATTACAACATGTTCATCGATTGGATCGAAGCGCTGATCAAGCAACAAGATTGGGAGCGCATTTATCAAGTCGCCACCTTCCATCCCGACTACTGCTTTGGCGGCGCTGACCCAG
Organism: Vibrio minamisatsumaniensis; assembly: GCF_050337445.1. Lineage (NCBI taxonomy): Bacteria > Pseudomonadati > Pseudomonadota > Gammaproteobacteria > Vibrionales > Vibrionaceae > Vibrio > Vibrio minamisatsumaniensis. The sequence goes on from NZ_JAKJSY010000059.1 coordinate 11,918, forward strand.
AAGACGACGAAAATCTAACGAACCGTTCTCCGTATCCGGTCTACCATTTAATTCGTGAGGCCAGTATGGAAAAAGTGTTGAAGCACTACCCTAACCCTGAAGCGATTCCAGATACCAATATCGCACGAGTTGAGTCTTTAAGCCCAGAGGAACGTCGTCAACTGTTCCCTTACCTTTTTAGCTAAGGGCTGGCCGAGACACCGCGAGTTTGACTGCTGGTGTTTGCACAGACCCGAAACGTAATCATCGGTGGCGTTATCCGCCCATGACCGTATTGGCCCGGTGAATAAAATTCGACTTTGCGTTAGCACCCTATACTCAGCTTTGGTAAAATATCCCCTTAACGAAACAGAATGGATAGGAAAATGACCCTTTCTCAACTAAGCCAAGAAATCTACGATCACCTTTACCGCGACATTGAAGAGTTTCGCAGCACTTTTGATCTGCCTGTTGCTGCGCCTGAAACAATGGACGAAAAAGGCGATACGCTGCACACCTCTCTAGCGATCGAAGAACTGACAGAGCTAGCAGAAGCGGACTCTAAAATCGAGCAAGCAGACGCTATCGTAGACAGCGTTTACGTTTTGATGGGGCGTCTTGTTCACCTTGGTCAAACTCAAGTTGAAGACAACTTAGCGATCAGCTACCTCATCGATCTGTTGTTGAATGTGGCTAAAAACCGTTCTATTGACTTTTTGCCTTGCTGGGACGAAGTACACTCAAGCAACATGAGTAAAGTATGTCGTAACGAAACTGAATACGCCGAAACAGAAGCTTTCTATGCTGAGCAAAACATCAAGTTGATGGCGGTTCAAAAAGGCGAATACATCATCGCTAAGTGTGCGGAAGATTTTGTTTCTCAAGGCAAGACAGTCCGCCAAGGTAAAGTACTAAAATCAGTACACTACCGACCAGCGAACCTTGAGCCTCTCACAGCTTAAGTCAGCTTACCCCCGTTGCTTAAACCGACCAGCGGACTAAAATAGCAAACGCCATGTTTTAATAACGTGGCGTTTTATTTTTATGCCAGTGAACTTTAGTACAACGCTTGCTTGGTGTTAACCGAATATCAGATAGGTTTGAGCATCAACAGAGCAACTTTTGACTGGGGTATTAAACACCAATTCAAGCTGCTCTGGAGTCAACACGTGCTCGGCACTGCCTGAAGCTTGCAGTACACCTTTATTAAGCAACAGCACTTGGTCTGCATGCCTTAAAGTTCGGTTGAGGTCGTGGTTCGCCATGATCACCGCAATGCCCTTTGCTGCGACTCGCTCAATAAGCTTATACAATAGCGCTTCTTGGGCGATGTCCAACGGAGCGGCAGGTTCATCTAAGATCAATAGTTTGCCGTAAGGGTTCAACGTCGGCCAAATCTGCAAACACATTCCCGCTAAGCGAACTCGCTGCCACTCACCACCAGATAAGGTCTGGATCGAGCGATGAAGCTTGTCAGAGATGTCTAACATTTGGCCAAGCTCTTGCAAAGCGGCATTTATTTCAGCATCTAGCCCGAGTGATGAGCTTGGTAATGATAACGCCAGGTATTGGAACACCTCTAGATTGAACGCTGGCCTGGCACTTTGACACAAATAAGCGCGGTGCAATGATAAGTCTTGCAACGACAGTTCAGCCAAATCTTGGCCGTCGATGTTGATGTCGCCTTGGTAGTCGTTTCCGATCCCCGAGATGGTTTCCAGCAAGGTACTTTTACCACTGCCATTGGGGCCAATAACATGCGTCACTTGCCCTTGTTTGAGTTCAATGGATAGTGGCAGTAAACGAACGCCAACACTTAGGTTCTTAATTTGAATCATGATTTTTAATTAGCATCCAAATGAAGATCGGCGCGCCGATACTGGTGGTCATCACTCCTAAAGGTAACTCTGCTGAATCAAGCAAGGTTCTCGCGCCAATGTCAGCAAACACCAACAGAGCTGCCCCTGCAACCGCAGACAAAGGAAGAAGGTATCGGTTGTCAGTTCCTATCGCTAAACGCAATAAGTGTGGCACAACTAAACCGACAAAGCTGATCACACCACCTAATGCCACTGCGCAACCCACTAAAATTGACACAGCGAAGATCAAACGCCAGCGCAACTTAGCCACGTTAACGCCTAATTGAGCGGCATGCGTCTCCCCGATCATCAGCTTATCCAGTTTACTGCCTTGTAAGCACAACCAGATAATCACAGGAATCATCACTAATGTGAGTGAATGTTGATACCAAGTCACGCCACCCAAGCTGCCCATCAGCCAATACATTAATAAGCGCAAGCTCAGGTCGTCACTAAAGTAGAAGGCCCATGTCACCATCGCGCCAGACAAAATACCGAGCGCAACCCCCACCAAGAGTAACTTGGCAGTGGTCAGTCGCATCGTTTTTACCATGCTCACCAAAATTACGGTGAAACAGAGCGAACCTAACACAGCGGCAACCATAAAGACTTCAGGTGTAGGAGCAAACGGTAGGAAAAACAGCACAATTACCATCGCGAGGCTCGCACCACCAGAAATACCCAGTACGCCCGGCTCTGCCAGAACATTGCCGAGCAATACTTGTAAGCTAGCCCCAGACACGGCTAAACCCGCACCGATAGCAATAGCCGCGAGTAATCGAGGTAAACGTAAATCAATCAGTAACTTTTGTTCTAACGTAGACAGGGAGCCAAAGGGGAAAATGAACAGATCGCCAACCATTAGGTAAATGGCACTCAGCGCGACAAGCAGTGCTACCATCAGGTAAATCGCTTTCGTCCATCTGCGCTGTTTTTGGTGAAGAAGTTGTTGGAAATCCATATCAAGCTACTTTAAAAATGTTCGCGTAACCTTACCTGTATCCCCAAATAAACTCAAGGCTCACACCGTCATGTGAACCTTGATATTTCAACCCGTTGAGCGGTTATTTTAATCTAACTAACCGTGTTTAGATATTAATCGTAGACGAGCTGACCGTGGTCGAATCGCGTTTCAACTTCACAGACCATCAAAGCGGCTCGTTGGCCTATCGCGACGTTTCGGTTAGGGAACACAACCGCTTCGTTTTCATTCTTCGCCATCAAGGGTTTATCTCCATCATGACCAAATACTTCACCATGTTTAAACGCGGTAAAGTTCTCTACATCATCAGAAAACATGAAATCAAAATCATCGTGTAAACGAACAATGGTTCGGCTCACACGATAAGTAATGGCTTTCTTCGGCAAATGCTCTGGCTCTACCTCGGCAATCAGGTTGCGCATCGCTAAATCAAAAGCAGTGAGTTTATCAAGCTGGTTGTCCCCAATCCGAGCGACTTGCCCTAATTCCAGTGTTAGTGCTTGTGCTGCAAAGTTTTCAGCGCTGTACCAACTGAATGTACTTGTTGGTGCATTCGATAGCAGCACCGCTTCAATGTGAGCGCTGTCGATGAAGTCAAACAAGGCTTTGCTGCGTATTTCGTGACGAACTTTAGGGCTCACGGCGAACGAATAATGCTTAGACAAACGGATGGCACAATGCAGATCCAAGTGCCAACGAGTCGCAGGCTCCGTTTGCTTATAAAACTCGGTCACCAAGTGCTTTAAATTCTTAGCAATATCGACTTCTCGATTGCTTTGGTGCGGTTTTTCATCAAACAGACGATTCATGTTTTCATCAAGAAAGCGGGTATGTGCATTGGTTGCTTCTGGGTGAGCGATAATAAACAAACATCTCGCGTTCACTTCCTGAAAGCCAGTTTCTATATCCTCAATGAGTTTATCAATCAGCTCCATAGGTGAAGTTTCGTCACCATGCACACCGGTTGAAAAAATGATGTTCTTGGTTGTCGAGTTATAATCCGCGGGAATCACTTCCAACACACCGCGTTGATGAAGCTTTATTTGAACACCGTTGCTTAATACGGTCTGTCCTGCAAACACTTCTTGCTCTAGATCTAGGCTGTCAAAAAGAAATGATTGGCGAAAGCGGGTCTTCGTCATGCGCTACTCCTTAATTGCACGGCCGTATGTTAATAAATTGTTCTTGCAAATAGTGTTGCTAGGATCGCACTTATCAACAGAAGTTCTGTTATCACTCACAAATACTGTCCATATGCTTTAGATTTCTGGCTTACCAACAAACCGACGTCTGTTCCCAATGATAGTTTTCTATTCTATTTGAAATGATCATTTTAATTTTAGTCATTTCAGCAAGATAAGAGCCACGTAAGCTAACACAGCTCCTACCTGCTATGAACAGATTAAGATCAACTAATCATCTTGATTGAGCAATCTTTCAAATTCGTCGATTTGTACTTTGACCATATCGATACTTTGTTGCCAAAACTCGGCTTCAGTCAGATCCATTCCAAGGTGTTTTTTCACCACATCTTCTGCCATCATGCTCCCTGTATCACGCAATAAAGAGACATAATCACTGTAAAACTGCTCACCTTTTGCGTCACGCTGTGCGTACACGCCTTTGCTGAACAGATAACCAAACAGGTATGGGTAGTTGTAGAAGCTCACTTGCGAGATGCTAAAGTGTAACTTGCTTGCCCAGAAATAAGGGTCAGCCTCTGTCATGGCCTCCCCGTACCACTCTTTCCATGTGGTCTCCATTAGGTCACACAGCTGCTGAGCCGTGAGCTCGCCTTTTTCACGCTGCTCGTAGAACGCTTTTTCAAACTCAAAACGAACCGGAATGTTAACCATCAAAGCGAGTGAAGATGAAAGCTCTTCCCACAGCATTTCAAGTTTCTCATTGCGTGTTTGTGCTAGTTTTAATAAGTGATCACGTACAATATTTTCAGCAAAAATTGAAGCAGTTTCAGCTAGCGTCATTGGGTAGCGAGTTTGACACAGCGGCATGTCTTTCATCACCCAGTTATGGAAAGCGTGGCCGAGTTCATGCGCCAATGTCATTAAGTCTGATCGGCTGCCACTCCAGGTCATGAACACTAGCGGCGTGCGTGTGGCAGCAAACTTAGTACAGTAAGCACCTAACCGTTTGTTGGCTGCCGGCGCGGCGTCAATCCAGCCATTCTCAACCATCAAAGCGACGAAATCAGCCATCTCTGGGCTCACTTCAGCAAACGCGGTCTTGATGACGTCGATCGCTTCATCAAATAGGTAAACCTTAGATTCGCTGTCCCCAAGGGGTGGCATTGCTGCTAAATGGTTCCAAGGCTTCATTTCGTCTAGCCCGTGAACGCTTGCCATCAACAGACCTGCTTTCTGGCCGACTTCGCGATTGGCTTTAGCAACCGACATCATTGTGTCTAGCGTTTCTGGCACAATGCGGCTGCCGTGTAAGCTTGGATCGAGGAAGTGTACATCGCTTATTTTCGAGCGCTTTTTGTTTTCCGTCAGTCGCCAACCCGCTAATGCATTCAGAATCGAAGCAAAAGACTCTTGATGGATTTTCATTGCGCCTTGAACCGCGCGCCATGCCGGTTCTTGTTTGTCGAATTCACTGCCATACAACAAACTCGCCGCTTGCGAGAACCCGAGAGTTTCCTCACGACTTTCAAGCTCTTTACCTTCAAGCTCGCTACATTCAAACTTCAGAGACAACTTCAATGACCCCGTCAGGTTATCGTACAAACGTCCCCATCCGTCACGTCCATCAACCTTCATCGCGGCTAACAACTGCTCTTCAGCAACACTGAGTCGAGTGCTTGACAGCTTACGAGAGCACTCGATAGCAAAGCGTTGCCCGGCAACGTCCGTACTCTCATGATCTAACACGGCATCAATAAATTCAGGTTCGGCATGGATTAATGTGTCTTCATAAGCGTTGAAAGCCTGAGTTAATTCAGAACTCAACTTCGCGACACGGCCAAGCAGTGCTTTGGCTTCTGTGTGCGTCGCATCTACCGATGCGTGGCAATTGGCGAAGGTGCTGATGGTGCTCAACAAGGTGCCTGCCGCCTCTGATGTTTGAATGGCGTTTTGCATCGCTAGAATGATGTGACGCTTTTCAACGTGTAGATACAATAGCTCAATGCACTGTTGAATGAGTTCGATGTCCTGTTCAATTTTTGCATCATTAAGATCGCGATAAGCGATGCTTAGATCCCAACTCGGTGTCGTCATGACTCAATTCCTTTCACGTAGGTCGTAATACTGTCTTTCTTTATACTCAGAGAACCGGTAGCCCGACCGCCTTCACGCTGACAAAGCGTTGGGCAAACTGAGTGATTTGAATATGGGTTATTGAGGCATTATCAATCGACAATTTCGAATACAAACTCGGGTTTTTCCATTCTATATCAAGACAATGCGCCAAGATCATTCGAATTACCCCACCATGAGTAACCAGCAGTAGATTGTCACCTTCACTGATTAGAAGTTGTGACCAAGCTTGGGTAACTCTGTCGTGGAAGCTTTGTAAGCTTTCTGCGCCTGTCAATTGATGATTTGCGGGATCTTGCCAGAACGTTTCTAACATTGACCAGTTGTCTTTCAGTTCATCAAAGGCGACCCCATCAACGTCGCCAAAGTTCATCTCCTGAAATTCAGGTTCTACCCATAAAGGCAGTGACAGACGTTTGGCGCACAAGTCGGCTAAGTCGCTGCAGCGTCTTAATGGTGAAGTAATGACACGGTTTAACGATAAGTTTTGCTCAACTAGCGATTCACCAATACGTTGCTGCATGTCAGGATGCACCAATACGTCGGATGAACCATTGAGTGCCGGTTGCCCCTCCACCTTGCCATGTCTCAACAAATAGATATTTTTGGTGGTTCCATTTTCCATGTTCTCAACCTAACCTTCGAAATATAAAGAGTGATTTGACGGCTTCAAATGCAGCGGTAATCCAGCCGCAATCAAGGTCACTCGGTCGACAACGCGAGCTAACGCTTGGTTCATACGCCCAGCGTTATCAACGAACAAGCGGGACACTTTACCTAAAGGCACAACACCAAGCCCAACTTCGTTAGACACCATGAAGATTTGAGCGGAAGTGTGTTCAACACTGTCGACCAAGGCTTCAACTGCGGATTCCACTTGTGCGTTAGTCGCTTCTTCACCCAGTTCGAATATGATGTTATTGAGCCACAAGGTTAAGCAATCAATCAACACAACATCGTGTTCATTAAAAGTCAGGAGTTTGTTGGCTAAGTCAATCGGTACTTCGTGTTCAATCCAGCGTTGATCGCGTCGTTGTTGATGATGTGCAATTCGCTCACGCATTTCATTGTCCAAGTACGTCGCAGTCGCAATATAATGTAAACGTCCATCGGATAACCCCTTTAAAGCGTGAATCGCTTGCTGCTCCGCATAACTGGACTTACCTGAACGCGCACCACCTAAAATCAGGTGATGGTTTAACGGGGTATTTGGATTGTTATTGGTCATGTTGGCCCTTAATGCAGTCGCGCCTTTACAGTAAGCCGTTGTAAAAAGCGGCAATAAAAACGATGTAGATCAGCAGTTCCATCAACTGTTGAGCCGCACCCAAGCAATCGCCAGTAAAACCCCCAATACGTGCCATTAGCCACTTTTTGAAACCCACTCTAAAAAGGTAAACCACAACCGACAGGACAAACGTAAACGCTAAACCAAACCAGAGGCTTGGCAATACCCCAACAATCATCAGAAAAACAAGCTCGTTTTTAGTTTGTTTATTGGCAAGTGGCTTACTTTTGCTCGTGTCCAAGTCGCTGACATAAGGCATATCGTAAATAAGCGAGGCTGCAATCGCACGGCTAAAGGTGTAACTGGTGACAATGACCATAAACAGCCCAGTCATGCTGATCAGTTCATTCAATAACACCCACTTACCGAGCAGTGCCATGATCAACGCAGACGCACCGTAAGTACCAATGCGACTGTCTTTCATGATGCTTAAACGGCGATCGAGAGTCATACCACCGCCGATGCCATCGGCCATATCAGTTAAGCCATCTTCATGGAAAGCGCCGGTGAGCATCAAGCTAAAGCTCATCATCAAAAAAAGGGCTACCGTGCTCGGTAATGCCGCATCAAGCAGTAAAAATACACCGCCACACAACACACCAAGCAACAAGCCAACTGTGGAAAAGTAACGGCCAGAACGATTCATACGCTCCGATGAGTAAGGGGTATTCTTCGGCATAGGCAAACGAGAAAAAAAGCCCAGAGCCAAACAGAAAAGCGCCCATTGATAGATCATTCGATCTTTTAGTGATCGCTTTGATGCATCACTCATTAAACCGTGACTCCCGCACTCTCAAAACTTGCCATGTTGTTGTAAAACTCGACGGCAGCACGAATAATCGGCATCGCGAGAGCAGCCCCGGTACCCTCGCCTAATCTCAAACCGAGATCGAGCAGTGGTTCAGCATCAAGGAGCTCTAATATTATTTTGTGTCCCGCCTCCTCAGAACGATGCGCAAAGATCATATAGTCACGGCAATTTGGCTCGATTAAGGTGGCGACATACGCGGCAACAGACACTATAAAACCATCAACAAGAATTGGGGTTCTGTTTTGGTAAGCGCCAAGGAAACCACCAATCATTTGAACGATTTCGTACCCTCCAACTTGTGCAAGAACATCCCTAGGGTTTAGACCTTTGCAACGAGCGACGCCTTGTTCCACAACCATTTTCTTACGCACAAGTTGTACGCTATTAATCCCCGTTCCTAAACCAACACATTCCTGTGCCGTGCGATTGGCTAATGCACTCAAAATCACCGACGCGCTACTGGTGTTACCGATGCCCATCTCACCAAACATGATGAGATTCGAGCCATTACGGATCGTTTTGCTGACCAATGACTGGCCCAGTTCAATCCCAAGCTCTACCGTGTCCGGCGTCATTGCCGCTTGGTGAGCAAAATTTTCAGTTCGAGTACCCAAACGCTGTGAAATCAGCATTGGGTTATCGGTCTCAACGGGCAACAAAATCCCCGTATCGACGACCGTGATATCAATATCATTCACCGTACAGAAGCAATTAATGGCAGCGCCGCCCTGTAAGAAGTTCAACACCATTTGTTGAGTCACAGCACTTGGCGCAATACTCACGCCTTCATCAGCAATACCATGATCCCCTGCAAATATAATGATACTGGGTCTATTTAATTCAATATGCGCTACTGCGGTGTCTTGACCTTGGCTCTGAATTAAAGCCAGTTGGTGAGCGACCTTTTCCAGTAGACCAAGTGCACCTAGCGGCTTAGTCTTTTGGTCTATACGGTGTTGGATGTGCTGTGAATATTGGGTATCTAACATAATTTACGTACACTTAGTCATCAGAGACAATTGTGGATTCAGGGTGCATAAACTGAGTGCGTTGTATTAGCACTTATGGCGATCACTAAAGGATAGATCTGAGAGGGCGCGCGAATATTGACGTTACAACTCCTAGCTCATCCTTGTCTATGTGAAGTTGAAATCAGTTTACGTGTTAACAAGAGACGTAGCTATGGTTAAGTAACAGAAATTATCGAGAATGTTCGTAATTTAAACACTTTAAACGCATTGGTTATTCAATCTGCAACATGGTATAGCAAAAGTGATCATCGGCTTCAGCCCATTTTATCCAACACGCATTTATCAACGTTCCATTCGCTTAAAATTCAAACTGTGCTTATATTAAACAATCACTTGCACAAACATAAGAGTCGTTATGAATATTCTGGGTGACAAAACATCGGTCGTTGTGGCCGGTGCAACCGGATTGATCGGCCATCACGTCATGACATTACTTATCGACGAGCCCGCAATCGAAAAAATCTATGCGTTATCTCGAAGACCGCTCGATTCACAATTTCACTCACATAAACTTACGACTCTTATTCATAATGACCTACAAGTCACGAGCTGGGATGAGACAAAAACGCCCCCGACTCTCGGCATCATTTGTTTAGGCACAACGATGAAAAAGGCCGGTTCAAAAGAAGCGCTACGTAAAGTCGATGTCGAGTTAGTGACTCAAGTAGCCCAGTCTATGAAGCTTCTCGGAGTTCAAAGGTTGGCCGTCGTATCGAGTTTTGGCGCTTCACCCGCTTCCTACTCACACTACCTTCGCTGCAAAGGGCAAATGGAGCAAAACTTAAAACGCATTGGCTTCCAACAACTATTTATCGCTCGGCCGGGACCGCTTATTGGTGAAAGAGAGGAACCAAGAGCCGATGAAAAATGCTTACAAAGGATCTTCCCTCTGTTCGCTCCACTGATGTTTGGTCAATTCAAAAACCTACGCCCGATTCAATCTAAAGCGGTGGCGAGAGCCATATTATTCAAGTTATTCGAAAATAACTTCAGTCAGGTAGAAATTTACTCATCCACTGACATGCTCAATTTATTAGCAAAATACCACTAAAAAGCTCACCGATTCATCACAATGTTGAAGATCCAACCATCCTACTGGGTAGATATGACTAATCGTTCTATTAAATTACTTTTCCTTACTTTACGTTTTGTTACAGGTCGCTACTGTAGCTAACAGTATTTGCGCCCATATACCTATGCGCCCTATCGATTTAAAGAAATTCATAAGGAAAACAAATGTCATTTTCAGCTATCGCTGCCTTAGCGGTATTCACTGGTATCCTCTTTTTGCTCTACGGACAACAAAAAACAGGAAAAACACTATCTCGCCTTGTTTTATTAGGTTTAGTTTTCGGAAGCGCATTTGGCCTTGGCTTACAACTGTTATTCGGTGAAGGCAATCCGGTTATCAAAGAGATACTGGAATGGGTAAACATCGCTGGTCGTGGTTACGTAGGCTTATTAAAAATGGTCATCATGCCATTAGTGCTTGTGTCAATGATTGCAGCGGTTGTGAAGCTTGAAAAAGGTGGGTCATTGGGCAAAATTTCTGGTGTCACAATTGGCGTACTGCTGGCTACAACCGCGGTTTCAGCTATTGTTGGTATCACCGTGGCGCACACGTTCGGCTTATCTGCTGAAGGTTTGACGGAAGGCGCTCGTGAAACGGCTCGTATCGCAACGCTAGAGAGTCGTATTGGCAGCGTCGCTGATTTAACGATTCCACAAATGCTGATTAGTTTCATTCCAACCAACCCATTTGCAGACCTAACAGGATCTCGTTCTACTTCTATTATTGCCGTCGTTATCTTCGGCGTACTGACGGGTATCGCGGCTCGTAAAGTCATGATGGAGAAAGAAGAACTAGAATCGCCAATCCGCACATTCGTTGACGCCGCTCAATCCATCGTAATGCGCTTAGTTAAGATGATCATGGCATTAACGCCATACGGCATCGCAGCTTTGATGGCGAAGGTCGTTGCAACATCAAGTGCCTCTGACATTTTGAGCTTACTCGGTTTTATCGTCGCGTCTTACGTGGCTATTCTTATCATGTTTGCTGTGCACGGTATTTTGGTCTCTTTTGTTGGTGTGAGCCCAAAAGAGTATTTCCAGAAGATCTGGCCGGTACTGACGTTCGCTTTCACATCGCGCAGTTCTGCGGCAACAATTCCATTGAACGTTGAAGCTCAGATCACGAAGCTTAATGTACCACCGGCAATCGCAAACCTGTCTGCCTCTTTTGGTGCGACGATTGGCCAAAATGGTTGTGCAGGTATCTACCCTGCGATGCTAGCAGTAATGGTTGCGCCAACGGTCGGCATCAACCCTATGGATATCAACTTCATTCTGTCGCTTGTCGCCATTATAACGGTAAGCTCATTCGGTATCGCTGGTGTGGGTGGTGGTGCAACCTTTGCTGCACTTATCGTACTTCCTTCAATGGGTTTGCCTGTAACCATTGCAGCACTGCTTATCTCGATCGAACCTCTTATTGATATGGCACGTACGGCGCTTAACGTATCGGGCGCAATGACAGCAGGCACTATCACTAGCCGTCTGCTCGAGAAAAAAGACAAGCAAGCAGAATTGGAACCAACGAATACATAACTCGATATCAAGGCATGTTGTTAGGTTAGTTTCACTCCATTAAAAAGCCCTGATGTATCAAACATCAGGGCTTTTTTACGTTTCGTCGTTATTGATAAATGGTGAATTCAGATCAGGCTGGTTTAGCCGCTATTTCACTTAAAACAACAGTGTCAAACGTTACCACATTAAATCATCTGGAATGACGAAGTCTTTATACGGGTCATCCTCGTCGACTTCGTCCGAGCTTGATGTCTGAGTATCCACAATAGATTCTTCATCTCGCATTGCGATCTTATTCGCTACCGAAGTAGGGATAACAACATAGCTTTCGCCTTGACGAGCAATACTTAAGAGACCGTTACTGAGTTGCTTTTGAGTCAGCTCTTCTACGTACAGGTATTTCACCAAAGTACCGTCGGTGAAGTTGTATTTTATCTCACCATTTTTCTGCTCGAGCTTGTTCATTTCAATCAATTGCTTCACCTGAGCTTTAATCTCTTTACTCAGCTGCTGTTCTTTCAATTGTTGGTTTAACTCTTTATCTTTCGCTTGCTGCGCCAATTTAGCTTCTTCAGCTGCCGCTTTTGCTTCACGAGACTGAACGCGAGATTTTTTAGAGCCTTTCTTCGCCTTCTTTAATTTTTTTTCATTTACCAAGCCAGCTTTAAGCATCTGCTCTTGGAGTGTTAACTTTGCCATGACTTTCCCAGTTAAGGATTAAAAACGCCTCTATCATACCTGCTTTTCAGGTTTCTGTTTACTGAACAAGAGTAAATTACAGAACAATCGCAAAATTTGTACTGATAGATCTAAGCTGTCGCCATAATCCCTTCTAGTTGCTCACAATCTCTGTTCTCCCCGAGCAAACAGTTTTCATTTAAGCATGCCAACATTGGCTGTTCTACCGACTCGAAACCATTATCTGACTCTATTATTCGCGTGCGTACCATTTATCATTCCAACAAGACAATATGTTTATTTTCAATGGTTAATCAATTTTATAAAACCTTGGCATATATCTCATATTTGAATAAATGCCATAGAGTTATAACTCCAATGTCATAACTCTTGACTACGTTATTCTAGACATCAATCAATAAGGATAACGTAGACGATGAAAACTCAATGGACTTGGTTAGCTGCACTTGTGGCATCCACATCAATCGCTTCGACCTCTGCGATCGCAGACACCGACGTGTATCTTACCAATAACACCAATCAAGTGATGACCATTCAAGCCAACCACACCGGTACCGACCTGCTTCAACTCGGTGATGAGTGGCAACAGCATGTTGAACAGATTGGCCCTTGGGAGACGAAGAAGCTGATCAGTTTCAACCGCTGGACTGGAGTGAAATCTGGGAAGACCTATGAGTTTGACACCGTGGTATCAAACGCTGTGGGTGAGAGTGTCACGCTCAACCAAACCATGAAGGGACATTGGTATAACTCGACACTGCAACATGGTTTGAGTACCGCAGACGTCAACCTAATATTGCATGACGATCGTAATATTCATCGCAGCACCACCGATGCATTCGGGGTCAATGCAGAGCTAGCACTTAAAGCCGATTCTACGGCGCGCTATGATGATATTTATTACACCATCACCCCGCCCAAAGTGGATGAGCAGCCAGAGCCGGATGCCAATACACTCAAGGTCATGACTTACAACATCTGGGCGCTGCCTGCCATCGCTTCACATATTGGTGACCGCTACGATCTTCTCCCTCAATACGTAAAGGGCTACGACGTTTTGGCGCTTCAAGAAGTATTTGCTAATGGCAGAGATGAGTTCTTGCGTGAGCTTGCGAAGGAGTATCCTTATCAAACCAAAATGCTCGATAAAGACGGGATTAACATTTATGACGGCGGCGTAATCATTGTCAGCCGCTACCCTATCGTTAACGAAGCTCAGTATGTTTTCCCTGATTGTACGGGCACAGATTGCTTCGCTGATAAAGGTGTTAACTACGCCGAAGTGATCAAGAATGGTCAGGCTTACCATGTATTCGGCACTCACACTGCATCGTTTGATACGGACACGGCACGTGACTACCGACAACGTCAATTTAAACAGATGCGTCAGCTTGCTCAATCACTGGAAATACCAACTTCAGAGACGGTTATTTATAGCGGTGACTTCAACGTGAACAAGCTGAAGTTCCCAGGCGACTACCAACAAATGTTCGCTAACCTGCAAGCCGCTGAGCCAGAGTATTCAGGTTATACTGCTTCCACCTTTGATCCTCGTATCAACAACTTTGCGGGTGAACCTATGTCTGGCGGGGAAAACGTCGAATACTTGGATTACGTAGTGGTGAGCTCGGAGTACGCACAAAAAACTCACAACAATAACCGCGTTGATGTTCCTCGTTCAACAAGCAGTGAGTTATGGAAGCACTACAACCTTTCAGACCACTTCCCTGTCAGTGCCGTGATCAAGTAGCGCGGTGAACCCATAATGCATCGAGTTATATTAATCCTAATGCTCGTCGCGGTGACGAGCATTATTGGCTACTCATGGTCATCAAAATCGAACGGAATACCGCTATCTTCTTCTCAACACGCAGAAGCTAAGCCACGTGTTTCTACGACAACTGATGACGATAATTTCACACCAACTGCAATCACCAGTTCGAAAAATGCAGCATCGCAGAGCAATCGATCCCAAGCTGAATCATCGGGCGTGGAAACGTATGCTGAAAACTTGACTGAGCTTGAAGGTAAAGCTCTATTCGATGAACTCGATGGGTTCTGGAAGCTTTGCCAACAACGTGATGACTGCACTGAGCAACTCGCACGATTGAAAGCAGAATTGCCGGGAATATGGTTTGAGTTACTGAGCGACTATCCGCAGCAATCAGTCGACTGGCAATTAGCCCAAAGTACCATCCCACTTGAGTCCATAGAGACACTGGAAGAGCGTGTTGCACTATTCAAACAATCTGCCCAGCAAGTATGGGGAGAGTTGGCCCACCAGCTATTCGCTGACCAGTTTGCTCATCTGGATTTTACGCTTGACGCCAACACCCTTGAAGAGAACGAAGCGAGCCAGTTTTTGGCCAACTATCAAGATTTGCTTAGTGAATGGCAAAACAATACGGGCACGTTAAACGCCGAAACACAGCTTCAAAAATATGAACTGGCAGTATCTTTGATACCCAGCAGCTATAGCCCTGCTGAAGTAGCATCAGTCAAAGCCGATCTCCAAGATGCCTACTTAGATGAAGCGCAGGCCAGCAACATTGCCGCGCGAGAACAACAAGTCGCACAACAGCAACAAACCGTGATGAGTTATCACGAGCAACTTGATCAGCTCAAAGCGACCTTAGGCTCTCAGCGCTCATCAAGTTATGCCACTTGGACTCAACAAGATTGGGACAGTTATTATCAGCAGCAAGTCACCGATTTCAGGGAGCAGTTTTTTAGTAAGTAACGCCTTAACTTAAACCATCACGAAACTGCGCGGGTGTTTTATTGAGCCACCCTTTAAATGCCCTTCTGAAATTTGCAGGGTCGCTATAACCGAGCTTTTCACCGATGTCGTCAATGCTCATGGTTGTGCCGAGTAATAGCTCTTTGGCCAGTTCCACTCGAACTTCGGTAAGCAATATTTGATAGCTGGATTCAAGGGTTACTAGCTCTCGCCTGAGTGTACGAGAGCTACAACCCAACTCATCCCCTTACACTGGCTATGGTAAGAAAAGAAGTAAATAGGCAGAATCGTGGCTATAGAAAAGCCACAATTGGTTTCAAAACCTTCCCCACTGACTCGATTGAATAGTAAAGCACCGTTTTCCTGCAATTTATTTAGGATCTGGGTTGCACGCCTACCGCATACTGTCAGATACTGAACAAAACCAACTTTCAGCTACAGTAAGCGCTCCCCGCCTGCTGTTCAGGACATTCTATGAGTTTAGACAATCAGCCAACCTACTTCTTTTTCGACTACGAAACATGGGGCGTAAGCCCAGCGAAAGATCGTCCAAGTCAGTTCGCAGGTGTTCGTACCGATCAAGATTTTAATATTATCGGAGAGCCTCTGGTTATCTATTGCCAACCTCCTGCTGATTATCTGCCTGCACCTGAAGCCGCATTAATTACTCGCATCACACCACAAAAAGCCCTGTCCCAAGGCTTACCTGAACCTGAATTCATAGCCAAAATTCATGCTGAACTTGCTAAGCCCAATACCACCAGCCTTGGCTACAATAGCATTCGTTTCGATGACGAAGTCACACGATATACCTGTTATCGTAATTTTATCGACCCGTACGCATGGAGCTGGCAGAACGGTAACTCTCGTTGGGATCTACTGGACGTGATGCGCGCCGTCCACGCACTTCGCCCTGAAGGCATTGTCTGGCCAGAGAACGAAGACGGTTACCCAAGTTTCAAACTGGAAGACCTATCAAAGGCCAATGACATTGAACACGAAAACGCGCACGATGCGATGGCCGATGTTATTGCGACTATCGAGTTAGCGAAAAAGTTGAAAGCGGCACAGCCTAAAATGTTTGACTACCTATACAACATGCGCCACAAGCGTAAGCTGAATGAGTTAGTCGACATTGTAAACATGACGCCTCTAATGCACGTTTCAGGCATGTTCGGTCGTGATTGCCACTACACGAGCTGGGTGGTGCCTATGGCGTGGCACCCAACCAATCAAAATGCGGTTATCGTGGTTGACTTGGCTAAAGACCCTAGCCCATTGCTTGAGCTTGATGCCGATGCCCTGCGTGAAAGGCTCTATACAAAGCGCAGCGAGCTATCAGAAAACGAGCTTCCTGTTCCGATCAAACTTGTACACTTGAACAAATGTCCAATTCTTGCACCAGCAAAAACCCTGACGGCTGAAAATGCCGAAACTATCGGTATTGATCGACAACAGTGTCTCAATAACCTAGCACTATTACGTGAACACCCAGAAATTCGCGAAAAGCTGATCGGTTTGTATTCACAAGAACGTGTATACGAGAAAAGTGACGACGTCGACACCCATCTGTATGACGGTTTCTTTTCACCCGCCGATAAAACCGCAATGAACATCATTCGTGAAACCGACCCAAATAACTTATCAGCGTTAGACATCACTTTTGGCGACGAACGTATTAAACCGTTACTGTTCCGTTACCGTGCTCGACACTTCCCATGGACACTTGATGAGCAGGAGCAATTGAAGTGGGCAAACCATTGTCGTGAGTTTTACGAAAGTCGCTTGGAAGAGTACATGTTAAACCTAGAGAATCTCGCACACGAACATGAGAGCGACGAAAAAAAGATGGCGATCTTGAAGGCGGTTTATCAATACGTAGAAAACTTAGCCAGCTAATTCCACTATCAAGAGATGTTACACTTTGAAAGAACGTTTGATCCAACTCGTCTACTGCTTGATCTCCTTTGCTTTGATCCTAGGCGCCCTCACAGCAGGTAACGCGTTACAACACCTGTTAGACACCGCTATCCCGGGCAGTATTTTTGGCATGTTAATTTTATTTGCTGTCATGGTGATTGGTATTGTTCCAGCACACTGGGTACAACCCGGTGCCAGCTTGATCATTCGCTTTATGATTTTATTATTTGTCCCGATCAGTGTCGGGTTGATGGAGCACTTTGACGAACTTATCGCAAATGCATTGCCCATCTTAGCCAGTGCCGTGGGGGGGACGCTGATCGTCTTGGTTTCTTTATCATGGTTCTTAGACCGCTTGCTTTCGAGAGGTCAATAATCATGTGGATCCTACTGACCATCGTGGTGTTTCTATTTGCTCGCTGGATAAGCCAGAAAGTGAACTCGCCACTGTGTAACCCATTGCTGATCAGCATTGGGGTTATTATTCCTATTCTGCTGTTTTTCAAAATCCCCTTTGAAACTTATTATGCGGACAACACTTGGATTACCTACATGCTTCAACCTGCGGTCGTTGCACTTGCTTACCCGCTCTACGAGCAACTGCCGCAAATCCGCACTAACTGGCGTATCATCACCTTAGCTTGCACACTTGGCAGCGTAATGTCGATGATCACAGCAGCCTTGATCGCCGTCGCTTTTAAAGCCGATTTGAGCTTAATCGCAAGTCTACTCGGTAAGTCAGTCACCACACCTATCGCTATGGAAGTCTCCAGTCATTTAGGGGGCGAAGCCGCGATTGCCGCAATTCTGGTGCTTATTGTGGGTCTGTTTGGGGCCATTTTCGCTTACCCTATTTATAACCTAATCGGTATTAAGAGTCCGATAGCACGAGGGTTAACCATGGGCACAGTATCGCATGCTCTAGGAACCGCAACCTGTGCAGAAAAGAACCCACAAGATGCGGCTTTTAGCTCTCTCGCGTTAGTACTTTGTGGTGTTATAACCTCGATTATCGCGCCGAGCATATTTGCTATCGTCGTTTGGCTCTACGCGTAATCCGATGGGCTGGCATATTCATTTTTAATCTCTCGAAAGCCCAACAAAACTCTGATGACATAACATCTACTTGGGCTTATTCTCGGCACTCACCTAATCATGCCAAGCGATTGGGCTCAAATTTGAGTCAATAAATGCGATAGGCATGGTCATATTGGTCTTTGCAATCGATTTCATCTGTGACCTCACTCTAATTATGCAATAGAATGTAACAACAAGATAACAATAGTGACTGGAATCACGGATTATTCTTGAGTATTGCATAAACTTAAAGCCTAAGGTTAATTAAGGATTCAACATGAACAGTCGTATTACCATGGCGCTGGAAAGTGCTCCAGCATCAATTAGGACACTTTTGAGTGACATCGTATTTTCAGATAGCTTCGATGCAACGTTATCTTCAGAGCAATTTGCTGATTTACTGCAAGCCAGCGGTTTAACTGATAACGAGTTACGTGTTGCACTGCTTCCTTTTGCCGCCGCTTATTCTTACGCACCGCTCTCCGAGTTTTATGTTGGCGCTATCGTACGTGGTTTGTCTGGGACTTTGTATTTTGGGGCAAACCTTGAAGTCGCCGGCGCTCAGTTAAGCCAAACGGTGCATGCAGAACAGTCAGCGATTAGCCACGCTTGGATGAAAGGTGAAGAAGGTATTTCCGACATCACGATTAATTTCAGCCCTTGTGGTCACTGTCGCCAATTCATGAATGAACTTACGACAGCAAAAAAGCTTCAAATTCAGCTTCCACAACGCACTGAAATGTCTCTACAAGACTATCTGCCGGATTCATTTGGCCCCGCTGATTTAGGCATTACAGAAGGCTTGATGACGAAACTAGATCACCAATACACATCCGCAGAGACGAGCCCAATTATTGTGAGCGCACTTGCCGCCTTAAACCGCAGCCACGCCCCTTACACTAAGAACCTAAGTGGCGTTTCATTACAGCTGGCAACGGGTGAAATCTTTACGGGTGCGTACGCTGAAAACGCCGCCTTCAACCCTAGCCTTCCGCCATTACAAGTTGCACTCGTTCAGCTTAAACTGGCTGGCTTCGATTTTGAGCAAATCGAAAACGCGGCCTTGGTTGAAATCGCTGACGGAAACATCAGTCACTTAGCAGAGACTCAGTCGACATTGGAAGCGATTAACCCTGACATTCCAGTGAGTTACTTAGCAATTTAAGCACATTCCATTAACAAAACACGCAAAAAAGCAGCCCATATTATTAGGCTGCTTTTTTTATACTTCTAATTCATACCACAGACCGCGCAAACGTTTGCTTTTATCGGTCAAATAAGTATGATCACACCGTTTTCAATCACTCGTTTAAAAGATCGGAAGGAATGTCTATGTTTGGTACCGCTATTCGTGAAAATGCTACTCGTGTACTTCTATTAGGTTCAGGCGAACTCGGCAAAGAAGTCGCTATTGAGTGCCAACGTTTAGGTTTGGAAGTGATTGCATGTGACCGTTATGAAGACGCACCCGCTATGCAAGTGGCGCATCGCAGTCATGTGTTCGATATGTTAGACGCTGATGCGTTAGAAGCCATTATTGAGCTCGAAAAACCCGATTACGTAGTACCAGAAATCGAAGCGATTGCCACCGGTAAACTCGTGGAGCTTGAAGCAAAAGGATTGAATGTCGTTCCAACAGCGAACGCGACGAAACTGACGATGAACCGCGAAGGCATTCGTCGCCTAGCCGCAGAAACGTTAGAGTTGAGCACATCTCCGTACCGTTTTGCTGACACCTTTGAAGATTTCGCCGCTGCGGTCGAATTTGTGGGCATGCCTTGTGTCGTGAAACCCGTGATGAGCTCTTCAGGCAAAGGCCAAAGCGTCATCAAAACAGAAGAAGATATTCAAAAGTCTTGGGATTACGCGCAAGATGGTGGTCGCACTGGCGCGGGTCGTGTCATCGTTGAAGGCTTTATCGACTTTGATTACGAAATCACACTATTAACCGTTCGAGCAGTAGACGGCATTCACTTCTGTGCGCCTATCGGCCACCGCCAAGAAGACGGTGACTACCGCGAGTCATGGCAGCCACAAATCATGTCAGACAACGCTTTAAAAGCAGCGCAATACACCGCAGGGCAAGTGGTTAACGCACTAGGCGGTTACGGTATCTTTGGTGTGGAACTGTTTGTTAAAGGTGATCATGTCATTTTCAATGAAGTGTCCCCTCGCCCACACGATACCGGTTTAGTAACCTTGATGTCTCAAGACTCATCTGAATTTGCGCTGCATGTACGCGCATTTACGGGTATGCCAATTAAATCCATCACGCAATACGGCCCGTGTGCATCAGCGGTTATTCTGGGTCAAGGCACATCAACAAACATCCGCTTTGAAGGGCTTGCAGAAGCGCTAGATGCACCACAAACGCAAGTTCGTCTATTTGGTAAGCCAGACATTGATGGTCGCCGTCGCCTTGGTGTCGCGTTAACTCGCCGTAATAGCACAGAGACCGCGATTGAAGATGCAATTGAAAGCGCTTCAAAAGTAAAAGTCATTTACTGATGGTGTCTCTATCTGAGCCATACAGCCTTCACCTCTGAACAATAAAAATACGGGCTATTTAGGGTTCTGTCGCAAATCTAATTAGAGGCGTGGCAGACCAACCCTACAGATACAATTATACTGCGAGTGCGTAGAATCGCTCAAAGGCCGTCTGCCCTTCAACATCTATCTGGTCTTGTTTCAACATCGTCCACATTTCTCGTCCGTGCAAACTTGCCAAGGCTCCTTCCATTGATTTCCAACCCAGCGCTTGACGCGTTTTCTGCTTCACCCAACGGTGACTCTGCTCAACGATATTGTTCAGATATTTAA